>CAYQXW010000050.1:0-11235 GCA_964421615.1 uncultured Planctomycetales bacterium | reverse complement strand
TTATTGCGTAATAATAAACAATTACTTTCTTTAGGTCTATGCGTTGTGTTGTAATCATAACAAAGACAAATTTTAGGATACCAGAAATAAAAAATTGCACTCATAATCTGAGCAATAATCTTTTTGAAAATCTGGCTTAACCCAATAAGGCTTCCAATACTTCCCCCTACACAAAGAGTTAAAATCACTGTAGAAGTATCCATCGCTAAACCTTTAATCTGCTCTAATCTTTGAATTTCCTTACCTAATCCCAAATCTTTAGCAATATGTTTAGACCAAATTAACCCCACAGGGATACAAATAAAAGTTCTCGTAATCAAAAACGCTACAACTGGATTAAATCCTAAAACAACAAATAGATAACCAAAAATAACTTCGATACTAGAAAAAAGCACTGTTCCTTCAAAACCTTTTTTCAACCGATTTGCAAACAACCCCCAATCAATAGCTTTAATATCCCATTTAGATACTTGATTACCATGCCAATGAATTTCATCTATAAAAGCTATTCCTAAGAAGGCAATTAAATGCCAAAAAACCAAGTAGAATAATGCATACCCTATCCCCATGCTAACGCCAGTAGTAATTAAAAATATGAATCCCATATAAACAACAGAAATAGGAATCCAGATTAAATCTTCATCCTTAATTCTTTTTTGTTGATGGATCATTTCTAACTTCGGTTCTTTTGCATCTAAAAACCTAAGTGCATATTGAGCTTCTTTTCTCACCCAACTACTTTTATGAGCCGCAGCAATATAGAATAAAATTGTAAACATTTCTTGGTCGCCTATTTTAGCTAAAGACCGTATCGTATACACACAAATAAATTCATCAGAATTATATAACAACTGCCTTAACCACTTTTGAGCATTCAAGTTACATTCCTGTTTATTTAATTCACCCAAAGCCCAAGCTAATTTTAAAGTAACGTTATTTCTAAAACTTACAAATTCACTGCTAAAAATACTAGAGAGCATTTTGTAATAATTATGTTCAACCATAACTTCAATAGCTGCTATTTTCACGATAGAATTAATTTCTTGGTCAATAAAAAGCTCGAGAAGTTGTTGCTCACTAAGAGTATCCATGTGGTACTTCCGACGCACAATTTTTTTAGCTGGCTCTTCAAATAAATCTAAGATTTCTTTTTTAGCAAACAAAATTTGCCTAATAAAACTTTTGTAAACCGATACTTTATTATTCAACAAATGTTTATCTTTATTAGTTAACCTACTAAAATAACTCATTCGGGAAACAAAATAACTCTTTAACGTATAAACAAGATTCCTGTATATACTAAAATTAAAAATATCTTTTAAACGCACATTTCTTAAAAAACTAAATATTAATGTTACCAACCAAATATATATCTTCAGTGTATCTTGACCTGATATTAGTTTATGATTATCCCGAACACGGCTTATAACTCTAAATACCCAACTATCTGATTTATTCATCGATATAAACGAAAACACTTGCCCCAAATTTAAAACACGTTTTAATGATTTTTGTTTATTCCCTGTAAATAAAGCAACTATTCCATTGAAATAAGTTATTAAACATATAATAAAAATTAAAAATCCATTTAACTTTTCTTTGTGTTGTTTTTGGCCATAAACTAGTAAAGAATTTGGCAACACAGCTTGCCAAAATATATTATTTTTTATTTCTTCTTTATCATATACCGTTAAATCATAGTCCCTATCATGACAACTGAATCTTAACCAATTAGATTTATATGGCTCATCTAATACAACAACAATATCTATATCCTTATACTCGCGACAATAAAGGAAACTACCTTGCAAATAAACTGCTATTACTTTATGATCCGCAAAATGATGACGAATAATATTTTCGATTACCTTAGAATTAATAAAACTTTCAACACGATTAGCAATTTCCTGTTTTAAGTCTCGAGAAGCAGTATAGTTCCAAAATTTTATGCTCTCTAAATTTTGTAAAATATCAACCTGATCATTTCCACCATCATTACTTTCAACTGTAAACCACGCAGGCATTTTCAACGAATTAACTCTATAATAAAAATCGAATGTAGTATATTGCTGATACAATGAATAACTACGCGAAAAACCTAACTCAATATATAAAGATTCCATTGGTCTATTTCGCTCTGTAGGACAATATCGTCCTTCAAGAATAGAAATATTATCATTACTTTTTTGCAAATCCTGGATTACATAAGCCATAAAACCATTTTCAACCCCGTGTTTCATCACCCTACAACTCAAACAAAAAACGTCAATACTCCAACAAGGACTATAACCTAACTTTGTAGTTGTTCTCCTAAGAATCATAACACCAACAACACCCTGCTCCCCAAATCTGTCTGTTAACTCTAATGAATATAATTTATAATCAGAATTATCAAGTATTCCCTTAACATCAAATTTTTTTATCCCTGTTAAATTAAATTGATTTGTACGTTCAATAACTTCTTCGATTCTAGGAATAATATTCTCATTTTCTTTTCCATAACGGATAATTACTTTCATATTTAAATCTATCAAATACTGCTCTAAAGAAGAATAACTTGTTCGAAAACTTTCTCTTTTCTGAATATTTTCATAATATTTATCCCGATTTTGGGATTCTTTAGTTATAATTTTCTGCGGATCTATACAAATATTTTGGATAATTTGCGGCCATTCTTCAGATTTTACTGGTAATTCTGGAACTAAAACTTGCGGCAACATCGTACGTACTAAACCGCGCTCAAAAGCGGTATCATCGATAAACAACATAGAATCTAAACCTAAATTCAATTCAGTTGAAATCTCTTGTAAATTTCTAGCTTTATCCTGCCAATTAGCTTTAACAACTGTAAAATCTTCTAGTTTTAACACCATATCGTTACGATTATCAAAAACACTTTTTACATCTTCATAATTATTTTTAGAATTTAACGCTAATAAAATACCTTTCGATTTCAAATCCTTAGCCAATTTTTGCAACTGAACCTGTGCGTCCAATAATTTAACTCCAGAATAACCTATTTCTCCAACTATCCCATCCCATAAAACCCCATCCGCATCCAGAACTAAAACTTTCACTAAAGTAGGTTTATTTAGAATACTTTGTTTAGCTTCTACTTTATGAACAATAGGTTCTACAACAGACACAACAAACAAATTGGCATACTGTAATGCCAATTGCTGCCGTTGTTGTATATATGAAGAAGAATTCCTATTCAACCCAAACCATGAATTAGTTACAACAGAAATTTTAACAACACCTCTCATTGGACAACCGTAATCTAAACAAGTTCCTTCCCATTCACAAAGAATAGTTTCCTTAGGCAAGTTATCGTAATTGGTTCTCTCAATTTCAAGCATCGCCATAAAATCAGCTGGTCCAGATGCAGCCAAAGCCATTTCAGGAAGGGATTTTATAATCACAGAATCATCAATACCGCTATAACGGATTTTTGTAACTCCACCTATAGCTTCTCTTAAATGGCTTACCCCTTCTTCATTAAGACTACTAAATTGTCTTAATGCCTGTTGTGCAAAACGCATTGCATCATCAGGATTCATATAGCCTTTAATTGTATCCAAACGGATATTTTCATACGCTAGACTATCATCTAGTGCATTAACAAAAAAATCGCGGTTTAAATCATTTTGCAAATTGTCATCAGTATATACATCAGATTTTACTTTTTCGATAACAGTTGGTTTTTGTACAACCTGAGGAGTTGGAATAACAACTTTAAATAAATTATTTTCATTATTTGTAGCAATATCCTGTAAACTTTTACGTTGAGCAATTAAATTAAGGATATCATCTCCATGATTTTTACCACCATTAGTACTATCAATACCCAATGATTTGTAACCATACCGATCACATAAAATATTTATTATTTCTTTTTTATGTTCACGGCAATACTCTCCCCATTGATCAATAAAATCCCTTAAAACCTGTTCATCACCACCCATATTTTTTAATAAAGCTTTAAGCACAGAATCAAAATGTAGTTTATAAACATCATCAACAAAAAAGATACCATAATCTGAACAATAATCACGGTCATACTTATAATCAAACACTGCATAAGCAGTTAACGGAGCTAAAACTATTTCAATATCTAAAGCTTTAACAAATCTCTCTTGTGTTTGCGTAATATTTCTTAACTGCGGCAAGAAATTTTCCAAATCCCCATAATCTTCACCCTTAATATCAAACCCAATAAAAGTCGACGGGCCAAAAACATCTTCTTTAAATCTATAATTTCCTGATTTAAGCTCAGAAAAGAATCTATCTACAATAGAGTCTCCGCCATCTTCATCTACACCACACGACTCATCCATGATTACTAATTTTGCCGGTTTATAAATATTTTCATCATTAAGATCACCATAAAAAGCAATTATTGCTTCTGGATTTTTCTCATCATAAACCGGGACTAACTTGTTAAAACGATAAAACTTAATGACATGACTATCTTTATAAGCATCTTTATTAGGATCTTCATTCTTAGAAGGATCTGCCACCCAAAAAATTTCTGCTCCCATTTTATGAGACAACCTAAACGCAAAATACAACAACGCACAACCTATACCGGAAATATTACCATTAACTTTTTTACAAGACTGAATTGCTTCTTTGCAACCTAACCGATACGGTATATTTCTCCAATTATTAAAATCATACGGAAGCGGTTCAAAATTTACATGTAGAATTGCTTTAAGTTTATTATCAAATTCAGACAAACACACATTTTCTTTACTTAAATAAACATCAACATAACCGCTTAATTTTCGTTTTGAACCAAAAAACCTATAAGCAATTATTCTAAACAATTCCACAGGTTCATTCTCTTGAGTCAAAACTTCTTTTCTTCGGTCTAACAGAAATTCAAACTCTACTCCATTATCACTCATTGCACCTGCGCAATTAGATCTAATCAAATCATTAAATACTTCTTCTGAATTAACAGGATAACCATCTAACACCGGAGGATAACAACCACCCATCATATTCCCACCGCCATCAAATTGAGCAATAAAATTACTAAATTTACTTTGAGCAGCTTCACTAAATAATTTTTCGTATTTTCTTAATTCTGAAATAATTTCTGGAGTGAGATTAATAACCTGATGTTCCCCAATATATTTACCTAAATCTGCATTATCTTCACTAAACACTGGATTAAGCAATGGTAAATAACTATCTTTACTATTTAATTGTTTGATCCAAAAATCTACAAAATAATCTTTTCTAACCTTAGTACTAAAAAGCCTTGAAGCAAAAATACCGTTAAAAAACGCCAATTTACCATCATGAGTCTTTGTCGAAGTTTTTAAACTAAAACGTTTTTTAAAATCGCTATGCGTATCAGTGCCAACTGTCTCCACTAAAGGATAATTTTTATAGGCTTTTGCGTTTAATCTACTTATTAAATCTTGTAATCTTTTACGGTTTTTCTCACTAACCGATGAATGTAAAGTTTCTACTCCGCTAAATCCACCGACATATTCATCATTAACTAAACTTGGCGGATAAGCTTTTAAAACTTTTTCTACCTGAGCAATATCCCATTGATAACGTTCTACTAAAGGATGCGCAAAAACTACATAAAAATTATTTTCTTGCGCAAACTTTAAGATATCCGGTAAATAAATTTTTCTCTCTCTAAAATAACAAGGAATATTTAAATAATCTAAATATTTATTCTTTACAGTTGTAAAATCTTTTTCTTTCAACACTCCTGTACCTTTAGGCCCATATTTACTAAAAATTACTCTTGCTAAATCAACAGGTTTAGCTAACCCAAATGGAAACATCCTGACAATATCATCCAAAACAATCTGTAAATTCGGATTAGATTGGTTATAATTTTTCAAAACGCGTTTCATCCATTGCTTAGACTTACGCTGTATTGCTTCAATTTGATCCAATTTCCCAATATTCCTAGCTTCAATAATCCATTTATTAAAATTATCATTTGAATCTTTCCAGTAACATAAAATATGCATATTAACTGCTCGACCGATATCGGTATAAGCTGAAATTTCTATACCAGGAACAAAATGTATTCCTAATAAACTTGCCGCTTCCATTGCTTCCCAAATACCATCGAAAGTATTATGATCAGTAATTGAAATAACTGAAAATCCTTTTAACCAATAACGTAAAACTAAATAAGCTGGAGTAAAATTACCATCAGAATAAATTGTATGTTTATGCAAATCAATCCTACCCAAACCTTTATTACCCTTTTTAATTTTTCCTAGTTGATTTAACATTTGCATTATTTTCAAAGCATCAATTCTTTTTTGTGCAGAAATATCCCAACGCATAGTTGTATCTTTAACCCAAAGCATTAAAACTTCACAAGCTACATGCTTTAAGATTTCAAAACTATTAGGATCATCTTTTGCAGAACTAACTATTTTTAAAACTTCTAATAAAGAATTGATTTTGTTATGGCGTGCGAATAACGCGACTAAAGCAAAAGGAATAAAAATTTGATCTTTAGAATACGCTAATGGGATATAACTAAAAGAAGATTTGTCAAACCACAGAAATGGAGGAGCACGTAAATAAATATTTTCATCAACGCCAACATAAATAATTTTATCGTTAGCTAAAACTTTTTCATTTTCTTTTAATTCAGGCAAAGAACTTAAAATCTTACTTGGAATATCCCGATACTCTTTTAAAATAAACTTCTTACTAGAAATTCTTAATTCTTTGGCTATTTTCTGATTTGCTTCATTAAAAAAATACTCTTCTTGATTATTTTTATTTAAGGATATTCCTACTAATTTTAATTTTTTAAAATCAACCCCTCCATCTTCTAATAATAAACTAAAAAATTCTTTTTCTCCTTCTAGTCCAGGAATTCGAGCATTGATTACATTTTTTGCTTCACCTCTATACGGATCTTTTCCTAACCATAATTTTATAGAATCGCCATAAGCCAACATCATCGCGTCATCAATTTCACTGTCTCCAACAATTAGAATATTTTCATGCTTAATATCTGCAGTTAAATTAAAATCTATTTTTTTCTTACGTAAAGAATGAAGAATACTTAACATTTCATAATCTAATATTCCAGATTTTTTCACTATAGAACTATTCATATTAGAAATAATACTTTTAATTTCTTTCAAACTCGGATATTTTGTAAAAATCTGTACATAGTATTCTAAAGCTTCTTGAGGAATTATTCTTTCATAATTAACATCTCCCTCTTTTTTTAACTGTTCAATAATTTCCGCAACATTCGGTGGAACCAAATCACTGATATCTTCATCATTCTTAATATTTTTTCTTACTAACGAAGAACTAATTCCTTCGTATTTATACGGAAGCACTAAAATTGTCTGCATTCTATCGTCTAATAATTCATTTACGTATTTAAGCGCTATCTCTTCTTTCAAATCAACAACTGTCCTTGCAGCTCTAACTAAAATAGATGCCATTGCCTTACTTGCTTCATCAACTGTAAGTCCCAAATACCCCACAACTTTAATATTATTAATATGTCTTACCGCTGTTTTTAACATTTTTTCTTTTGCAGGCATATTAAACATATATTTCTTAGATGGATTTATTCCGATTCCCATGAAAACTTCTTCAAATAATTCACTTAAACGCCTGCCAACTTCACAATGGCCGTTATGCGGAGGATTATAACTACCCGCATAAAAAACTACTCCTTGAGAAAGTTCACCTTTTTGGATTCCTTTGATTTTAAAATATAAATCTACATATTCTTTAATTTCTGGAGAATAGAGCGTAACCTCCGGAGGAACTACAATGCCAACAGATTTAAACATCGTATCAAAACCTTTAACAAAAGCATCTAAAGAACCAGATGGAAGGGTTAAATACTTATTATTCGGGATAACAAATACGGTTTCTAATCCAAATCTTTCATAATTATCCTTAGCTATTTTGCTCTCTGCCTCAAGCTGCTGCTGGCTTGGAGCAACTTTGATTAGTTTTCGAATAACCATTTCTGGGCGTATCAAATAAGTTAAATGTTCTATCGCAATCTTTTCATAAACACCCAATACAGTTACATTCTCAAAATGGCCAATTCTTTCATAAATCTGGTTTACTCTACACTCAAACGCATTCCTGTCATCCGTATCTTGCGCAATCACAACTACTAAAATTTTATCTGAAAAATACAGCGATTTAGCAATTACATCTTCATCAACTTCGGAAAAATTTGTAAAATATTTGGCATAAATACTACTTTTAATGCCTTTGTACTCAAGTAATAAAGTATTTAAATCTTTGCCTGGAATAATAGAAGATAACTCCAAAATTGCTCTTTTTAAATTTTCTTGAGCTTGGGTTGTATAAATTTTTGCAAAGAAATCCAATCGATACAAATTTTCTCGGTGTAAAAAATGATTTAAAATTGCAATTCTACCCTTTTGATATAAATCTGGAACAACCCAACTGTACTCTTGAAAAATGTTTTTATTGTAAGTATCAAATTTATCCTTATCTGCACCTAAAATCAATAAATCTAAATCAATTAAAATATCACCTTCTAATCCTAAATTAATAACATCTGAACTATGCTGTGTAGATAAAACTAAATCTTTAATTCTTTCACACAATTCAAAATCTAATCCCATTCTTGCTCCCCAATAAGAAGCAAAAGCCGCACTTTTTTGTTCATTATCATTTCTATCAGATTCATAAATAACATCATGGAACCAAATCGCAAACTCTAAAGCTTCCAAATTAATATCTTTTATAATTTCAGGACTGTTTTCTAACAAATTATTTAAATCTTTAAACATAGAACTTATATGTTCAAAATTATGATAGTATCTTTGTTCTTTTGTATATTCTTGTTTTAGTATGAAAAACACTTTATTTGCGATACTTGCATCTACATCAAATTTTTCACAGAGTTTCATCCAGGAATTATATAAACCAATTTCTTTTCCATAATAAGAATCAAATAACTGTTTTAACGCTTCCTCAATCGCTATCATATAATCATCAACAGTCCCATTATTTTTTACAATTCTTACTCTCGGATCTTTAAGGATCTTACCAATAGCATCATGCTGCCGAGATTCTACATCTTTTATCTGATCAATATTCAACCCTCTAGTTGTTATTAATCTTTCGTATCTTATTTCCGGTAAAGTGTCAATAAACCAAACTTCATCGCATAAATTATATAAATCTTTTAACTCTGACAACACTGCAGCTTCAATAACTATTAATTTTTTTCCTTCGTTTAAAGCTTTGTTTAATTCATCTAAAGCTTTCTCCCTCATCCTTGGGAACATAATCGTGTTTAAAGCTACACGATTATGTTCATACGCAAAGACGATTCTGCCTAACTTCTTACGATCCACACTACCATCAGCCGATAACACCCCTTCTCCGAAAATTTTAACAATTTGAGCAATAATCTCTGGTTCTTGTCTTACTTCATCACCAATCCCATCCATATTAATAATTCTTACAGAATCTAAACCTAAAACCTCAATTATTCCACAAGCAGTAGTTTTAGAACTTCCAATATATCCAGCAACACCAATAACTTTTGGCTCTAATGGAATATATGCACTCTTTTCTTTTACTTCTTTTCTTTCTAAAAACAACTTGTTTAGTTTTCTAAATACTTCATTACTACCTAACCCATTCTGGTTGGATTGCTGCCGAGCTTCAACAATTGTATCCATCACTCCATAAATAATTTCATCAATATTTTTAATAATATATTTTTCTTCAATTGCTCGACCAAATAAAGGATCAGAAATATGTGCATCCGCTTCTAACTCTACCCACTCACCATTAATAAATGCTTCAACTAAATAATGTCTGGTCGCAGGACTAATCTGATGGAAATATGCTTGAAGAGTACACTTTCTTAATTTTTCTTTGCTAAACTGAATTTCTTTAAACCTGCTTGGCACACCTATAACTCTCAACATCGCTACTGCCAAATTAACTTTGTTTGCACACATTCCAGATTGATAACATAATACTTCCGAAGCTTTCATATCCCACGGACTATAATGGTAAGGCAGACTACGGCAATACATAATAATTTTTTCAACTTGCTCTAATTTACTAAAAGTTCCTGCTACAATTTCCTGGGTTTTCTCGATTAATGAAATATCTTCTATATCAGTCATTAAACTTTGCATATTGAGATAAAAGCTTGGGTTATCTTGTATATTTTTTATAAAATCATAAACTTCCTCTAAAGCTTTTTCTGACGTCAATGCTAAATCTATTTTCTCTTCTACTCCATTACGGATAATAGAATAATTTTTATTTAAAATTTTCTCACAAGGAATCCACGCTGCATCGTCAACTTCATTCGACACTGTTGCTATTTTCACTCTTGGAGAATATTCTCTTACTAAACCTACAAATGGATGCACCATATATTTACCGTCTAAAGTTGCAACAGAGTTTAAACGACCAATGATATCATCTTCTGTCATAACAATACCGGTTTCTTCCTCTAACTCTCTTATCGCGGCAGTAATCTCTTCTTCACCTTCTTCAATCTTTCCGCCTGGAAGAACCCATTGCCCACCATATAATAATCTTTTCGCTCGCTGAGTAAGCAAAACATAATATTGATCCTGATATTTTAAAATTGGAGCAATTATAGAAGAATGGCTGTAATTTCCACCGTCAGAATCGCCAGATTTTAATAAATCTTGTGCAATAATTCTATGTTTTTGGCTAACCATAGGTTCAACAACAAAATCTTCCAATAATTTTCTGGCTCTTGGATCTTTTAACTTAGCTAACTCTTCTATACCTTTTATAATTGCATGCGGACAACTATCATATAAGTTTAAAGCATAGCTTTCCAATCGCATCTGATCAGTTAATTTCCCTGATTTTTCCAAAACATTACGCGCTATTTTTCTAATAAAGTTTTGAGGATTAACTATTTCAACAACTAACTGATCAGCAATATCTAATTTCTCACTTATTTTCAATAATGATTGTTCTATCCTATCCCTATGGTCATTAACAAGAATATAATGACCATCTACATTCTTTTTATTTAACACATCTAGGAGTACTTTAACGCTATTTAGAGTAACAATATCACCTAATAATTCTATAGCATCATTATGCAAAGAATTAGCTGTGGGATAATCTTCATTCACTAAACTTGTAAGCTTACTAATATCAATACCACCTAAATTATTTAAAATTCTTAACACTTGCTTACGCTCTGCATAAGTC
>CAYQXW010000049.1:0-11295 GCA_964421615.1 uncultured Planctomycetales bacterium | reverse complement strand
GAATTCTTTATTTTTTAATTTTTTTTTAAAAACAGTTGCGTGTTCAATTAAAGAAAAAACACTAGATAAAAAATTATGTAGATATCTCTGAAATTCTAAAAAAAAATCATTATGATTCTTACTTTTTGCAGTTATCCATTCATCAAGTTTATCAGAATAATACATATGTATAGATTCTATTAACTCTTCATAATTTTTTTTAAAAATATAAATGGTGCCCTCTAAATTTTTTTTCTTTTCAAAGAGTTTAAATCCTTCAGAATCTAATATTTGCTTTCTTAATTCTAGTAATTTTATACTTAATTTACTTTTTTCCATACTTTTTATATTCTAAACTATCTAAATACCCGATATTTTAACCCTATTATTTAAGTATATCACAAAACAAATAACAACTAAAATAGTTCTACTATAATATTAAGAGTAAAAGCTAACAATCTCACCTTTACTCTTAATATTATTACCTAAACAGTAAACAAATAGTAAACTTTTAGGTTAACCTTCCCATTCTTTTAACACTTTTTCATCTGGAATAAGTAGTTTATCTTCCTCTTCTTTAAATAATACATCTCCTGCTTCTTTTTTAATGACTTCTAAGTATTTTAAAAGCAATAAATGTTGTTTTTCTAATGAAATACTTCCTAAATCTTGACTATCTAAAGATTTTTTAATTGTTTGAATAGTGTGCGCTAAAAATTCAATCCTTCTAACTCTTGAAAGAGCATAATTTTCTAAAAGAACATCTAATTCTAACGCTTTCATATTCTGAATCTCAAATTGCAACTCTTTACTCCACTTTATCAAAGTTGGTTTAGAAATTCTTAACTCCATTGATATTTTGTCAAAACTGTTACCTTTTGCCCTTAATTCTACAAACCTTGCTTTAACTTCATTATTTTCCATTTTGATTCCTTTCTTGAGAGCTACTCCTGAGCAACTCCGGACTTACTCCTGACTAACTCTGTTGTAACTTAGCAATAATCTAGATTTATTACTAAGTAAAATTCTTTTTATACATTTTAATTTATTTAATTTGGTTACCTGTTTTTAACCTGTTATTACAGGCTCAAGTAGTACATTTGAATTTATTGAATTTGAATCAATTAATTCTTTAATTATGTTATTAACAATATCTTCAGAATAACCCAGGTCTACATATCTTTTCCTAGTAGTTTCCTTACCACTTACCTTTATAGACCCTTTTAATCCTTCCTTAAGTTCTTCAAAAGGTATATTGTAAATATTATTATTAGTAACTTTGTTATTTATATTGTTTATAGTGACATTTTGGCATGCTTTAACAGTCATTTTGTCATCCTTTACGGACATTTTGTCAGGCTTTGATATATCAACAAAAGGAGCCATCTTGTCTGGCCTTTTTAAAACCCAGTATTTAGTAGCATTACTCTTATATTTCCCAGGAGTAATTGAGATGTATCCCTCTTTAACTAAAAACTGTTTTACTCTTACTATAGTCCGCATTGAAATTTTTAACTCAAAAGATAATCGTTTATCATCATAATAAAATGACCCATCTTGGCTTAACATATTCTTTTTACTAAAATATGTATGTTTATACCAAAGCGAATTTAATAACAATAAACAAGAAGGAGTTAATTTTTCCATATTAAAATTAGTTAAAGTTGTTAATAAAATAAAAACCGTAATGATAACTATCATTACGGTATAATTTTAACTAAAATATCTTTTTATGTCTTATCAGCAAAAAACAAACTTTATCATGAAAAAATTTATTTTTTTTTGATACTTTCTATTATTCTCCTTATTGTAGATTCACTACAACAATACTTCTCAGCCATATTTTCATCATCAGGATATAAATCCCTAGATTTTTTTTCTAATCTTTCTCTAATAATTTTAATTGCAAATCTTTTTTTATTTACTCCCAAAGACTTATACTGACTTATAACAAATGCTTTTTTAAACTTCTGTATATCGTCTACCGTTTTAATTTTACCTCTATTATCTCTAATTATATTTTGCTTAAATAAATAACTACGAATAGAAGTCATATATTCTTTTTTAAACTTCATAAAATTTTCATGAGTCATTATAAGAAAGAAAAAAGATATAAAAACAACTCCTTGTCTATCCAATAAACAACAGAATTCTCTTTCTTCCAAATTAGAATTAAACTTTTCTTCAAAATCACTAGAAGAATACAATACACCATTAGCTAAAATATTTTTTTTAATAATCCATCTTATATCAGAACCATCATATGGTTTAAACACTCTTGGAAAAATAAATACAGGAAAATCAAACTTATAATATTTTCCTTTCGGAAATATTAAATAAACATTAAAATCAATTCTTTTATTAAAACAATGCTTTAAAAAAAAATCTAAATCTACCTCTTCTTTTGAATAAATATATTCTTTAACACGTTTATTCAAAACATAAAGTATTTTGTCATTCCCATCTAATATGGCCCTATAAATTTTCTTTTTTTTATCCATCACTTAAATTTATTTTTAATTTACTAACGTTCAAGCAATTTTTCAACTTTTTTAAAAAAAGCTTTATTTTTTTTCTGTGAAACTCTCCAAAAATCTCTATATTTAACAATAGTTTTATCTTCACTATCTTTCTTTATCAAAACAAGCGTATTAAACTTAAAAATAACATCTGCAAGAAAATATGCTTTTATATATCCTTCTTCAAAATTACTCTTATCTATTCTTAAACCAACATAACTAAATGCACTTTCACAAGCAGAAAACACTTCTTTATATGGATAATTATATACTTTTACAATACCTACATTATCTACTTTTTCAATTTGTTTATTTAAACTACTACAACCACTTAAAAAAATAAGAATAAAACACAACGCAACTAACTTCTTCATATTTTTCTCTTTTAATGTTTTAAACGTCCAAACATGGTAAATATTATTATCTAAGTTTTATGTTCAGACTCTTCTTTAATTTTTTGCAACAAAACATGCTCATTTAATAAAAATCCCGTTGCCTTAAGAACAATTCTTGTACGCCCAGCCAAATCATCAAAAAATACAGCATAATGATTCAAATATTGCTTAGGATAAAAAGAAGCAAAAATAACTTTACCTTCAAAATCTTTCTTAAGAATATTTACACCCAAATCTTTAAAAACAATAATCGTTGAATCATAAACTTTTAAATATGGAACATTTACCGTTATTTCTACTGCATGCTTTGTATTTCTTAAATTTTTCAAATAGTAATCTGCTTTCTCTGGTAAACTCATACAACCAAATAATGCTAGTAAAGATACTAAAATTAATGAACTAATTATCTTTTTCATTATTTTCTACTCCTATATCCTAACTACCTAATTGATAGAATAAAATTACTACTTGCAACTTTCTTATAATAAACTTTTATTACTTAAACATAATTCTAATTATTTTTTATATTAATATCATACTGTCTTCTATCTTGAGGAATAGCAGAATCAAAATCTCCTGCTCTTCCATATTGAAAAACTTTTTCATTTTTAAATGCTATCCAATATTGTCCTGCATCTTCTAAAATATATTCAAAAATCTCCTCATCTCCTCTTCCTTTGGCTGAATTAGGAGTTCCCATTACTTGAATAACTTCTGTTTTACTCATTCCTAAACGCATATCATTTGTTTTTCTAGCTGATGCCCGAACCTCGCCCAATATACCATACTGAACAACTTTTCCCTCCTTAAATGTTACCCAATATTGACCAACATCTTCCAAAATATATTCATAAATCTCTTCATCTCCTTTTCCCCGGGCTGAATTAGGAGTTCCCATTATTTTATTTACATCTTCCTTACTCATTCCTAACTTTATATCAGTTGTATTTTGAGCAGTCTCACGAGTTATTCCAAATATACTTCTTTTCTTCCTACTTTTAACATTTAAAACTTTATCATCTCTAAAAGTAACTGTAATATTTTCATCATCTCCAAAATAAACCCAAATATCACTATATATACTTGGTGTTTTTCTAGTTGATGGATAACCATAAGCCATCAATGCAGCCTTCCTACTCATACCACTAACAATATTGCCATTCTTTACTTCACTTTGTTCTGCAACAGTAAGTTTGCTAAATTCTCCGTTAACATCCATAACATTATCTGTAGATAAATATCTTTCTAACAATTCCTTTGGACTTATTCTTGTTTCTTTTCTACCCACAACTATATTGTAAAATATATCTTTATTAGCATTAACAAATTTAATTCTATTCCCAGCAAGTTCAACTAATCTTACTTTTGTACCTACCGGCAAAAAAATTCCCTTTATATAATTAGTTGTAATAATTTCATCTGGATTCTCATACCAAATATTAATTTTAGTATAAAATTCCTTACCGATTGGACTAACATTTTTGCCATTTTCATTAATAACCACTGAAACACAACCACTCAATACTATTAAAACAAACAAAAAAAATAGTTTTTTCATTTATTCCTCCTTAACAATAATCCAATCACTCCCAATCCAAACAATGATAAAGTTGCTGGTTCTGGAACAGTATTAACATTATTATCACTAACTAAAACATTATCAAATTTACCTTTCCACTCCCAAATAACACCCAACCCTATTTGACCATTAGTTAAAGAATCAGAATCATCATAATCAAATATTTTCCCACCATTAACAAAAATTTTTATATTATTTCCTGAGATACTTACTTTTGCATTTATATTATCTACTAAAGCAACTGGAGATAAATCTCCATAATTATCCTTATTTAAACTAGTAGTAACACCATTTTTATATTTCTGAGCTACAAAATTATTTGGTCTATATGGACTGTTCTGTGAAAAAAAAGTAAACCTATACTCATTTTTCCAATGTTCTGTACTTCTAAAAACCATTTCCGCATTACCATCAATAAATTTAATATCTGTTTCAAACTCATAATCTGTCCAGCTTTTGTTTCCTGCATATATCCAAGCATCTATTGAACCACCAGCTCCAATACCACATAATTCATTATTTTGAATATTCCAAGTACCAGTAACAACATTCCAGTTATTTAAATTACCACTAAAATTATCTGCAAACAAAATAGAAGCATAACAAAATTTAACGTTTCCTATAAAACAACTAAATATTAAAACAAAATACAATAAAAACTTTTTCATTTTTTTCTCCTAAAAAAAACTAAGTTTAAAAATCCGAATCCTAAAAGAAAAATTGTAGACGGCTCAGGAACTGGAGCCGGAGTAGGAATTAAATTTGAACCATACCCCCAAATTTTAAATTCATATCTGCCCATAGCACTACCTGGCTCATCATTTAAACGTACTGTAAACGTATAATTATTAAAGATATTGGGAGATTGAACTAACTCAATAGAGTCTCTTGCATAAATGGATTCAAAATATATTACAACATCAGAACCAAAGAACTCTTGTAAAGATTGAAGCCCAACTACCGTATTGTAATAAGAATAAATACCCATTTGAGGCCGATTTTGGTCAACATTCGGAGCCCACTCTGACAAAAAAGATTGATAGTTAACTATAGTCGGTCTAGTAACATTGTGTGTTTCTGGCAAATGATAAAGCCAATGTTGCCAACGCCATTGATTACCTACCATTTCAAAATCATCAATACCATCAACCCAGGCTTCAACATGAATAAATTCTACGTAACCGAGAGGTGGCAAAGCTAATGATAAACGTAGTGGTAAAGTAAATGTTAATAGTAATACTAATAAAAATATCTTAATCATTTTTTTCCCTATAAATAAAAAATCCGTAACCGACCCTTTGCTTAGTCAATTACGGTTAATAAATCAATTATAATACCTCCATATCATAATATTATTATTTTCACACTAATGTAAAACTTTGTCAATGAGGTTTAAAGGCAATTTAGATTATATTGACACTAAAACAATTTGGAATATAATGAGGTTAGATTTCTATATTAACCATATAAATGAAAGGGGGAATGGCTGATAAGTCGATTCCTCATATGCTAAAAATTACTTTTTAAAAGGCTCATAACCTAAAGGTCAGAGGTTCAAATCCTCTCCCCGCAACCAGATATAAAATAACCCAGATAAGCACTTAAGTTTATCTGGGTTATTTATTTTATTTCAATTTACAATCTATTATGATTTTTCTTTCTTCTCTTCTTTTCGCTCTTGCCTTTTTTCTCTTCGTTCTTCACGCATCGATTTTAATTGCTGACGTTCTACTTTAAGTTTACTTCGAACTTCTTTTAATTTTTCTTTTATGGGTTTAGCTTGTGCTTCTATTTGCTTTATCTGGTCGTACAACTGCTTTTCTTCCTGCTCTAAAGATTTAATATTTTGATGTATCTGTGCAACAACTTCTTTATTTGCACCAGATTCTGGTATAGTTTTAGTTTCAGAAGCCATTACTTTTACAGCTAAAACACTAAACATACAAACACTCAACACTAACATACTTACTTTTTTAACCATAAAGCCTCCCTTTTATAGTGGTTTTACAATTATAGTTATTTTACTGCTAGCAAAAATTTAGTCAAGATACTCCAAAAATAATTGTTGACAAAAAACACATTAGGGGTATACTTAAGATGTAGACGATACAAGATGTAGAAGCAGGCTACAGAAGCACGCAGTGTAACAAGATGCAGAAGTAAGGCTGTAGAAGCACGATGTAGAGTCGCAAAAAAGGCGTCAGTAAATAACTGGACGCCTTTCTTGTTTTATGGCTGTTTTATAATATTTTTTTTGGATTGATTGATATTGTTTTTATGCAGGGTACACAATTTTTTGGCAAAACTAGAAAGTTTCTTGCCTTCATAAGGAAATTCTTTGCATGATTTCGGCTTAAGGTTATAATCCACTTTATGAATAGAACATAACCCATCTTTATCAAGAAAAGAACAACAGTTATTATCATAACTAGTCCCAATTCTAAAACCCGAAGGGAAATGCTTATCTCTCTCCAATTGAAAAAATTCTCCCTTTAAATTTAAAGGAACAATTTTTTTTGCTTCTTCCAGATCCGCCCAACTGCCAAATTTACAGCAATCAGCCTGAGTGATACATTTATTACAATCAATATTAATCTCTTTTTTACTTTTTTTATTTTTTTTATTCATCGTATTCTATTTTTTAGACCACTGGCATTTATTTTCTACACACTGGCATCCCATATTAAATTTTGCTGAATCATAACATTCTTTCCAATCACACGCCGTCACTATTTGCTCATCTTTCACAGAACCGCAGACTTGGTTTGAACATCCGCTAGTTTGACATTCATTACTTGTCTGGCACTGAGAATAAGTAGATTTACCGCAAAACTCCGTAGCTTCTTTCTCCTGCGCGTAAGCGTTAGTCTGCATAGTCAAATATTCTAATATCTCTTTTATCGAATACATTTTTAAAACCTGCCCTTTATTTTTAAAATCTTCCAAACTCTGGTGGGCATAATCAAAAATATTCATTTTTTCACAGTTAACTTCCTGAATATCAATCTTCTCTGATTCAACTAAAGACTTCACTTCATCAATATCTGCTTTTTTAATAGACTTACAAATATTTGGTGCAGCATAAAGATTAATTTGAAATAAACCAATTATTAAAAATAAAAAAAATATTTTTTTCATTTTCCCCATCCCTTACACGTTATATTAACAACCATACAAATTATATTAGATTTATCGGTATATTTATCTTAATACTTAAGAAATAAAAAAGGGTCGGAAGGTAAATTCACCTCCGACCCCGAATTTAAGATTTTAACTGATTATTACTCTACATCAACAAAATCGATACTCCAATCAAGAACACCAGATGGAAGAACTACAACTAAATTTATTTCTTTTGACCCAATATTAGCATAACTTGTGGAATATTCGTTCTGATCCGCCTGAGGAACTGCTGAACCTAAATGCCCCGACCAGAAATACTGCAACTGCATCTGCAGACATCCACTATCCGGAGGATAAGCTACAGAAGAAATATTAATCTGATCCTGAGTTTTTGGTAAATAACTCGAAGATTTTAATTCAACTTTGCTACCGGTAAATTCTTTATTTAAATCATTCAATACTGTATCCAAAAATAATTTTAAATTATAATCTAAATCTTTTTTACTTTCTATTTCTTTTAAACGCAACTTAGCTAACTCAATTGTATCTTTATAATCATCTTTAGCAGAATCTACAGCCTTTGTATAATATTCCTTCGCTTTATCAGAATCTCCACTCCATTGGTTAAGCAATCCAACTTGATACATAGCCGCAATCACCTGCGCAGATATTTTCTCCTGCACTGCTAATTTCATCATTTCGCTCAAGCCTGCTTTAGCGTTTCTTTCACTATAAACAATAATCATGGCTATTTTATAGTTAGCTAAATCTGCATACTTAGTCTGAGGAAATTTCTCAAGAAGTTTTAAATATACATCTTTGGCTTGTCCAAACTCTTTTAGTTTTTCTAAATTTACTGCTCTAGTGAAATAAAGCTCCTCATCAAAAACATCCTGGCCAATTTTTTCTACAATAACTTTAAAGATTTTTTCTGCATAATTACCGTCGAAACCGCCTTTTTTATTGTAAGAAAACTGTTTAGCTAATGCAACTAACTCTAACTGCAATTTTTCTTTATGGTAGCTTTTTACAACCTTATCGATAAAAATATCATATATAGCTTTTGATAATTCTAAATTACCTTCCTTATAAAAACTATAAGCTGCATTCTGTATCTCAGAATCTGTCAAAGAAGAATTAACAATTCTCTGGCTATAAAGTTTATACGCTTCTAAAGCTTGCCCTTTTTGTTCATTATCCGAAAGTGCCTTAGCAATATCCTTAACCACTCTTAAATCTTTAGCCTGTTTCGCATATTCATTCAAGCAAACCATTAAATCATTAAGCGCCGGCTCAGCAAAAGAATCCTGCATATCTTTATGTAACTGCCACAAATATCTTTTTGCTTCTAAAGCATAAACATCTGCACACTTTAAGCTATCAATAACAGTTTTTAAATTATCATTTACTTCTTTTCTATATTCATTGCCTTTATCAAAATATTCATCCCATTTCTGGCTCTGCTCTAAAAATTTCAACTGTAAGAATCTATTCACGCCTGAATAAAATTTGAGATAAAGATCTAAATCTTTTTTATCTTTAAATTTATCTAAAAAAAGTGCAAACTCATTAAACTGGTTTCCTTCAACATAATAATCTCTTGCACTATCAAAACTTACTTTCAAATCTTCTTTGGATTTAGCATCCTGAATACTTTTTACTAAACTCTCTGGAGTAACTTTAACATTTTCTTGAGCGCAAACCCAAGTAAAGCAATTAACAAAAAATAAAATAAGTATTAAAAATTTTTTTAAATTTTTCATTTCTTCTTATCCTTCTTGCTATCTTTTTTTTCTAAATTAGGATTCTTCCAAAATTCTCTCAATACATAATAAGATTTACGCGCTATTCTTTTATCCAAACCAAATTCTTTCTGGTCGCTTGATAACGCTACGATACCAAACCATTCTTCATTCATATTCATATTTTTAGGCGCCAGTATATCAAAATAATAACTGCCATTAGACCAGTTTGATTCAACATCATGGACTTTCCAGCTTTCAGGATCAGCAGTATTATGTTTCCACCACTCATCAGTCCATTCAAAAACTAATCCGCCTAAACAATTACCAGCACCTTCTTTTTTACCAGCAATGTTTTCCCAAATCTGCCTCCATTGAGATTCAATAAAAAAAGCCTGTATATTCTGATCTTCTTTTTTATTTAATGCATCATAACAATCTGCACCAATCTCTGATAAAAGAACTGGTTTATCAAAAGTATTTTTCAAAGACTGAAATAAATTTCCAAAAGTTTTACCTCTATAAATAATACATGCGATAAAATCTACACTCGGCGCAATATCTTTAGCTATATCTAATCCCATCAGCTCGCCATTACCTAAGCCAACAGGATGATTAATGTCAATTTTATGTATTTCCTGCGTCAGCTCCTCGACAAAAGAATAATAAATCTGTGAACGCATAACTTTTCTTTTTTGTGGATCAGGTTCCTGATCAATCTCATCCGTAGACCAAGGATTTACAAACCCTGCACAAGAATAATTATTTTCATTACCTAAAATCCATCCTAAAACTCCAGGTTCATCTTTATACGCTGTTACCATATCAATAACTTCTTTTTTAATCCTGCTTCTAAAATCTTTATCCCCATAAAAAGGACACGGGTATTCCCAAAATCCTAACCAGTTACCTAAAACAACTCTTATTCCAAACTGCTCATATAAATCTCTTATAACTTTTTTTACCTGTTCAACATTTTTTCCAGGCTGATAAATTCTAACAGTATTTACTCCCATAGCTTTCATCATTTTGCCATCAACAAGCCATGGTTTATATTGATCAGACCACCAATCATACTCGTATGATTCACCGATAGGAACAGGATTATAGCAAACACCTTTCACAATATATGGTTTGCGATCAACAATAAGCTGATAATGCCCATTAGATAATTTTTTTATATAATTTTTTGCTTGAGGTTGTTTAGCAAAACTAATATCAGCAAAAGTAAATAAAAGGCTACAGGCTACAAGTATTAACTTGTAGCCTATAGTCTTACTGAAAATATTTTTTAAACTAACCTTATTCGTATTTGATTTCATCAATAAAGAAAGTTGCTCCATCTGGATTCACATCAATATTAGTTGCCCAACAAAAACCACCAATAATATTGGAAAGATCTTTGCCTTTTAAATCAATTGTATATTGTGTCCATTCTTTGTTCAAAATAACTGGACCTAAAGTAGCGGAATCAGAATCAGAAAATTCATTCATCAAACCACCAATTTTGAATTCTTCAACTCTTTCGCCACCTTTTTCTCCACGTGCCCAGAAAGTAACTTTGGTTGCTTTAGATAAATCATATGCTTTATCCATAGTTCCCCAGTTATTTGCTGGATACTGCCAATAAACTCCAGCCCAACGAGCACCTTGTGTTGCTTTACCACTATATGCTACTTTAACGCAAGTATTTCCTAAATATGGATCTTCTTTAGAAGCTGTATCCATTTTTACATCACCATAATCTCCCATAAAACCAGATGGGATAAAATGATTTGTCGCTGCGCCTTTATCTGAATAAATATAGAAAGGAACTTCTTCTTGTTTTCTGCTTTCTGCTTTCATATTTGCATCAGCTTCAAAAACGATATCATCCAAATAGAAAGTTACTCCTTCTGGATTCAAATCTGCAGTAGCTACCCATCCAAAACCGCCGCTGATAAAAGATAAATCTTTGC
>CAYQXW010000048.1:0-11302 GCA_964421615.1 uncultured Planctomycetales bacterium | reverse complement strand
AAATCTCGCTGAGATTTGCTCAATATTGTCGGGGAAACCTAAAAGCTATAAAACAGCTATTTAGGCTAAAAAACAATAAATTTAAAACAGAACTAATTAAAAATTAAAAACTTAATTTCAAGAATAAAAAACTTTGTGAGTATTTATATCGTGGGGTTCTGTAGGTAACTCTGGTAAGATTTGAAAATCAAAAGCAACTCCCACTGTATTAACTTTTTGTGAGAGTTTTTTTAGAAATAAGTCGTAGAATCCTTTTCCTCTGCCCAATCGCTTTCCATCTTTAGTAAAAGCAATTCCCGGAACAATCACTAAATCTAAATCCTCTAAATTAACCGGTTTTTTTTCAACGGGCTCTAATATTCCATAAGGTCCTTTTTCCATTTGAGCATTTTCATCTAAAATACATGGCATCAAATCATGCAGACCTTGACAAACCGGAACTACGACTATCTTGCCTAATTTTTTTGCGTGCTTAATCATCTTATCAGTATCTACTTCACCCTTAATCGTTTTATAAAACATCACAATTTTTGCTTTTTTGAAATTCTTAGAACGGAAAAGCTTATTTTTAATTATTAAGCTTTTCTTAGCTATATCCTCCTCCTTATGAGTTTTAAGCTTTACTAAAATTTTATTACGGATTGCCTCTTTTGTCAACTTTATAAACTTATTAACTTTATTCATTTATATTATTTAATTATTATTTTTATTTATTAAGTTCTAACTTCCTTGGTTTCAAGGCTTTGCTAAAATCCCTAGGTTTGTTTATTTTTTTAAACTCTTCAATTTTTTTTATCTTTTCTAATTCCAGATAAATCAAAACCCACGCACAATCCCTATTTTTATCAATTTCACATTTTCCTTTAGTCATACCACCACATGGACCATTTAACAAACCTTTAGAACAATTTGTTACTGGACAAATAGCCGCAGTTAATTCTAACATACATTTTCCACAATTCGAACATTTCTCCTGCGCATTACCTTTAGCATCTAAAACAACGCTTCCTATAGAATTACAAGCCGGAAAAATTTGTAAATTAAATCTATCATTATTTTTAACAGACTGCACTCCTAATCCACATGCAAAAACTATAATTGCTTGCGCATCTTTCAACACTTTTATATTTTTAGCTAATTCTAATTTAAGTTTAGCGCTGACACAAGTAGATTCAGGAATACAAAAACCTAAAATATTTTTTCCGTTTTTCTCAAGCTGCTCTTTAAAAAACATTAACTGATCCAAAGAACCAGTTTTACAAACAGTCGCACAATCACCACACCCAATTAAAAAAATTTTCTCTATAGAACTTAACTTATCTATAATTTCTTGTATGGGTTTTAATTCAGTTGCAATCATTCTTTCTCCTTAACCATACTTTTCGGCATATTTTTTAAATTCTCCATACGCAATTTTATTTTAGCTTCGTATCCATTACTGCTAGGCTCATAATACTTTACCTTCTTATTCATATAATCCTGGATAACAAAATTATTTTCATAATCATGCGCATATTTATATCCTTGTCCACGATTTAAACTCTTTGCACCAGAATAAGAAGCGCTTTTTAAATGATTCGGCACTTCTTGAACTTTATTATTTTCTATATCATGCATTGCTTTATCCAACGCCATATATGACGCATTCGATTTTGGCGCACATGCCAAATAAACAACTGCCTGCGCCAAAGCGATTCTTGCTTCCGGCATCCCAATAAATTCTACTGCCTGCAAAGCTGCATTTGCCAATACTAACGCCATGGGATCTGCATTGCCTACATCTTCAGAAGCCAAAATACAAATTCTCCGCGCAATAAATCTTGGGTCTTCTCCAGCATAAATCATTTTTGCTAACCAATAAATTGCTGCATCTGGATCAGAACCACGCATAGATTTAATAAATGCTGAAATTGTATCATAATGACCATCTTCATTACGGTCATACTGAACTGGCTTTTTTTGAATAGACTCAGCGGCAACGTTTAAATCAAAATTTACAATATCATTTGCATCTCTTTTAGTTGTAATCACTCCCAACTCTAAACTATTCAACGCTCTTCGTGCATCACCTTCACAAATTTTAGCTAAAAAACTTATAGCTTCTTTATTTGCATTGACTTTGAAGTTTCCTAAACCTCTATCCTTATCTAATAAAGCTTTATTCAATATTCCCACAATCTCTTCTTCGGTCAAACTTTTTAACTCTAATACTAAAGACCTTGATAATACTGGGGATGCTAAATAAAAAAAAGGATTATGTACTGTAGCACCAATTAAAATAGGATTTCCTTCTTCTAAATGCGGCAGCAAAACTTCTTGTTGAGCTTTATTAAAACGGTGGATTTCATCGATAAAAAGAATTGTTTTCTGGCCATCAGCTTCTTTATTCTGCTTTGCTTGTGCAATAACTTTTCTTAATTGTTCAACATTAGATGTAGTTGCATTTATGGAAATAATTTTTGACTTTAATGTATTCGCAATACATAAACAAAGTGATGTTTTTCCCACTCCAGGAGGACCAAATAAAATAATAGAACTTAACCTATTAGCGCTAACAACTCGTCGTAAAAGCTTACCTTCACCTAAAATGTGTTGTTGACCGAAAAAATCATCAAACCCCTTTGGCCTCATCCTTACAGCTAAAGGAGCATCTTTTAAATCTTTTTCTTTTACTTCTGAGTTAAATAAATCCATCTTTAATAAAAAATCCCCGCACTGTGCCGTTAGAACTGAATGATTTGAACCGTTATTAACAGGTGGGAATCCGATCTTTGCGCCTCAGCGCACAAGAATATTGAACTCCCAATTAAACGGTATTGGTTCAAAAATCACCCATAATACAAAACGAACACGGCAGGGGATTTATAAATTTTCCGATCTACCTTATCTTAGCTTGAAATTTTGAGATTAATGCAGAAACAATACCACTATGCATATTATTTACTTCTTCTTCATTTAAAGTTCGATCTTTGGCAGAATACAAGCAAGAAATCGTAAGATTTTTATAACCTTCTGGGATCTGTTTACCTTTATAGTAATTAGTTATCTCAACATTAGATAATAATTCAGCCGAATTTTGTTTTATAAAATCAATAATTTCATCACTAAAAACATTTTCAGCTACAACTAAACTAATATCTCGATCCATCCCAGGAAATTTAGTAATATTCTCGAATTTTCGTTTATGGTTAACCAGATTCAAAATTTCTTCCAAATCCAACTCAGCTAAAAAAACTTCTCTATTTTTTATATCCAGATTATTTAAAATTTCTTTATTTAATTTCTTTAACAAACCTAATTTTTTATTATTAACAAAAAATTCGAATTCAAACTTATTGATTGAATTAAACTTATATTGAAAATTTAAAAGCCCGATTTTTCGCATTAACTGTAACGCAACGCCTTTTAAATGCAAAAATCCGGCCTCGTCATTCACAATCTCTAAATTCTCATTAAGCCAACTTTTTGAACCACACATTCCAATACACAAAGAATATTTTTCATGTGGATAAGAATTTGCTTTGTTTAAATAAATCTTAGCAATCTCAAAAATATTTACTGGATGCTGTTTTTGTCTAAGGTTATAAGAAATAACCTGGCTTATACTTGGCATCAAAGTAAACCGCATAGTTTCTTGTTCTTTGCTTAACGGATTTTGCATTAAAACAGCATTATCCAAAGAATACCCGAAATTAGTAAAACTTTGATTATCAAGCAAACTATACGTTAACACTTCATTTAATCCTAAAGCGTTCAGAAAATTTTTAATTTCTCCGATATATAAAATTTTTTGGTCAGTGATTTCCTGAAAACAAACTTTCGGCAAACTAACTGGTATATTTTCATATCCAAAAACTCTGGCAATTTCTTCCAGAATATCTTCTGGAATTTTTGCATCAGGACGATAAGAAGGCACTGAAATCAGTAAATTATCATTTCCACCGTCTTTTACATTGAATCCTAATGGAGTTAAAATATTTTTAATCTTCTCTACTGGTATTAAGCTATTCAATATTTTTTCTACAAGCTTTAAATCTAAATTAATTACTGTTTCATTTAAAACTATGTTACCCGTTTTAGCCTCAACAGTAAACTCTCCTCCGGACAACTCTTTAATTAACTCTAACGCCCGATTAGATGCTAATTCAATACTCGCTGGATCCACAGATCTCTCAAATCTATAAGAAGCCTCTGTTTGTAATCCTAGCTGATATCTACTCCGACGTACAACCAAAGAATTAAAATTAGCTGCCTCTAATAAAATATTTTTTGTTTGTTCTGTAACTTCCGTTTCTTTCCCACCCATAACTCCAGCAACGGCAATCGGATGTTTCTCATCAGCAATGACTAAAATATTTTCATTTAATTCTTTTTCAAAGTTATCAATTGTAGTTATTTTTTCTTTTAACTTTGCTCTTCGCACAATAATTTTATTACTTGCAAGTTTATCTAAATCAAAAGCATGTAATGGTTCACCTAATTCAAATAATACATAATTCGTAATATCCACAATATTATTAATACTGCGGCATCCCACTAACTCTAATCTTTTTCGTAACCACTCTGGGGATGCTCCAACTTTTACGTTCCTTATAATTTTCCCAGTATAAATAGAACAATCAGATTTATCGTCAATTTGAATATCTAAAGTTTCTTTATTTTTTATTTCGTTAAATTTATTATTCAAGTTATTTAACTTCAATTCGGAATTAGTAATCGCAGCAACTTCTCTAGCTAACCCAATAACACTCAACCAATCCGGTCTATTTGAAGTTATTTCGATTTCAAAAACAAAATCACCCTCTTTAGAATCAATAGACTTAACTTCAATTCCCGCCATAGTTAATTTATCCGCTAAATCCTGCGGATTAATTTTTAAATCAACATAATCTTTTAACCAATTATAAGTAACTTTCATTGTATTAGAATTGTTTTAAGAAACGCAGATCATTTTCATAAAATAATCTTATGTCAGTAATCCCGTACTTCAACATTGTTATTCTTTCCACGCCCATTCCAAAAGCAAATCCTGTATATTCTTTTGGATCATACCCCACATTTTTAAAAACATTCGGATGAATCATCCCTGCCCCTAAAATTTCCAGCCAACCTTTTTTGCCACAAACAGAACATCCTTTACCTTTACAAATAATACAAGAAATATCTACTTCTGCAGACGGTTCTGTAAAAGGGAAAAAATGTGGCCTAAATCGCATCTTTATATCACTACCAAACACTGCTTTGGCAAAATATTCTAAAGTTCCTTTTAAATCAGAAAATTTCACATCTTTATCAACTACAAATCCTTCAATTTGATGGAACATAAAAGAATGCGAAGCATCCTGCGCATCAGGACGATAAACCCTTCCCGGAGCAACAATCGCAAGAGGAGGTTTCCTAGATTTCATAACTCGAATTTGCACTGGAGAAGTTTGGCTACGTAATAAAAGTTTCTCATTAACATTTGGAATATCTTTTAAATAAAATGTATCAAAAGCTTCACGAGACGGATGTTCAAGCGGAATATTTAATCCGGAAAAATTATTAAATTCCGTTTCTATCTCAGGGCCCGGTTCAATTAAAAAACCCATTCTTAAAAATATCTCACTAATTTCATCAATAACTTTAGTTAAAGGATGCTTAAAACCTACGGTCTGAGAAATTTCCGGCATCCCAATATCAAATAAATCTTTGGGACTAAAATCAGCAACACAAGAACTTAAATTTTTCTGTTTGTCATCTAATAAAGCAGCGATAAAATTCTTTAACTCATTAACGGATTTTCCAAAACCTGCACGCTGTTCAACCGGCAAAGTAGGAATAGTTGCAGTTAAAGCCGCTAATGCTCCCTTTCGCCCTAAATATTTTACTTTTAAATCTTCTAAAGACGCAGAATTAGAAACTGTTTTTATTTCTTCTTCTAACGTCTTTTTAATACTTTGAATATCCATACCATCACCACAATTATTAATGTTATTGTTAAACTTTTAACTACTTTTAATTTTTCTACATCTATCTCTTGCTGCTTTTCTTTCCCTGGATTAATTACCACTAAACTTTCACCATGAATATCTAAATCTCCGCCATGTTCAGGGCAATTTTTACTAAAAACACCTATCACTTTTATTCTATCGCCAATATGTTTAAAATCTCCGGTAAATTTTATACTATCAGTTAAACTTTTTTTCAACCAAATACCAATAGCATTTTGCCCATCATTAACATTAATCCACGCAAAATCACCGCGTTTCATTATATCACCAATTACTTCTCCTTCAAAAAGTATATTTGATTTATCATATTTTTTTTCTTGTGTAATTAAATCCACGCTATTAACTAGGGATTGAGCAAAAACATTGTTTGCTAATAAAAAAAACAAAATTAAAAAATTTAATTTTTTCATTCTTTACCTTTTATCGCTGCAACAAAAAATCCTAATAAAGTTAATATTGAAATAAACTCTAATCTTCCCGCCCACATCTGCAAAATATAAGTTACTTTTAAAAAACTCGGCATATCAGGAGAAGTAATTCCGCAAGATAATCCTACATTAGCCGCCGCAGAAGTAGATTCAAAAAGAGAGCTCATAAAAGGATACCCAAAAAACATCCCGACAATAGTTCCTAACGCATAAAGCAACACATACGCTAAAGTAATTAAAAGCGCAGCACGAACCTGTTTATCCTCTAGAAAAATATCTTTAATATGGTGAAACTTCTGCACAACAACTGCTTTCGAGGGTGAAATTATAATTTTAATATCCTGCATCAATGCTTTTAAAATTATACCCAAACGCAGCATTTTAATTGCACCGGTAGTTGAACATACCGCACCACCCAATGCCATAGCAAAAACTAATCCTAACAATGCTAACTCATTCCAATCCTGTACAAACTGTAACGCATATACAGTCTGATAACCTGTACCTGTATGCGCAGAAATCAACTGGTAAAAACCTTTTCTAAATAAAGAAAAAGCTGTCGGATAAATATTAGTCTGCGCAAGCCCTACCGCACAAATTAAAAAAGTAACAACTACAGCAATAAAAAAAGTACGCGATTCAATATTTTTAAACATCTCTTTTCTGTTACCAAACCACACACTATAATGCAATTTAAAATTTATTGCCCCTAAAATCATAATAACCGCGGTGATAACTTCATAAGCAGCACTATGATAATATAAAACACTCTGAGATTGAGGAGCAAATCCTCCAGTATCAAAAGCCGCCATAAAAATACATGCACCATGAAAAAAAGCATTAAAAGGCTTCATCCCATCAATCAAACTGCAAATTCCTAAAGCTAATGTTCCTAAAATTAAAAAAACAATACTTACTAACCAAATAAATCGACTTGTATGAATTACATTTGGTAAAATTTTTTCATCCCGAGCTTCTCCCACATACATTTTAAAAGCACCAGAAAAACTTTTCATAAAAAAAGTTAAAACAACTATAATAATTCCCTGCCCACCAATAAACATTATTAAATGCCGCCATAAATTATGCGCGTAAGAAAAATGATCCATATCTTGAGCTAAAGAAAGTCCCGTAGTCGCAAAACCTGACATCGTATCAAAACAGGTATCTAAAAAAGAAAGCCAGTGTCCACTCAAATATAAAGGAACTGCAGAAATAAACATAGCAACAATCCAAGTCAACGCTACTATAATCATTCCCTGCATCCAATTTAAATCTTTATCTGTATGTAAAAAAGTTACAAGAAAAAAACCAATAATAAAAGAAACCTGCATACCAATAAGAAAATCTAATGCTGGATTTTTCTCTCCTAAACAAACAGCCAAAGCTAAAGGAATTATCATTGTAAGCCCTAGACCCAAAATGACTTTACCTAAATAATATCCAATACTTCTTAAATCCTGTAGAGAAGGTTTTAAAATCATAGGTTAAAATTTTATAAAAGATATAATAAGGCAGGCAAAAAAACAAACTACTATGATACTAAAACAATATACAAGCTCTGTTGCAATTCCTAATGAAATATTAAACAAATTTTTAATTTGCATTTTACATTTTTCCTAATAAAACCTGCAACAAACCTGCTTCATTTCCAACTAAGGTTATTGCAATAATATCATCACCTGTTTTAAAAACAGTATTGCCTTTAGGAATAATAACTTCTTCTGCGCGTAAAATTGAAACTAACACAGCATCTGCGGGCAAAATAACATCTTTTACCTCTTTGTTGATAACCGGAGCATCTTCGGGTAAATCAATACGTACAACTGCTAATTTCCCGCGTTTAAAACTCATTAAATTTACAAAATCAGAAAACGAAACCTCTTCTTCTATAATTTTACTAATAATCATTGTCGCATCAACTGGAACATCAATCCCTAATTGTGCAAAAGTATGTTCATTATCCGGATCATTAACTCTTCCAACCGTTCTTTTTACATTAAAAAGCTCTTTTGCAATTTGACAAATAATTAAATTATCTTCATCATCACCAGTAACTGCCGCAACAACATCCGCTCTTTTAACTCCAGCTTCTTCCAAAATTTCAAAATCACATCCATCACCATTAATAACTAGAATTTCCAACTCTTTCGCAATATCTTCACACAAATTTTTATTCTTATCCACAATGCAAACTGTATGTTTGCTTTTATGAAGTCTTTTTGCTAAAAAATGGCCAATTTTTCCGGCACCAACAATAACTATATACATTTTAAATTTTTAATCCGTCTTTAATTTTTTTCAAACCTTGTACTTTTACTACAGCCATTAAAACATCTTTTTCTTGCAAAACCGTACTCGGCTCAGGAATAATAACTCCATCTATCCTTCTAATCGCAACAACTAAAAATTCTTTAGGAATATTTATCTGTAAAACTTTTTTACCAACTAAATTATCTTTAACTTCAACTTCAATAACACCAACATCCTTGCTTTCAATAAGATAACTAGAAAATCTACTTTCTACAATCTTATCTCTTAGCATGGACGCAAAAAGAATTGTTCCACTAATAATATCTAATCCTAAGGCATTATAAATATGTGCACGACGAGGATCATAAACTCTGGCAAAAACTTTGGATACTTTAAAGATTTTTTTTGCTACTTGAGCGCAAATAAGGTTGGTATTATCGCCATTTGTCACTGAACAGAACGCGTCAGCTTTTTCGATACCTGCTTGTTTAAGCAACTCCAAATTAAAACCATTACCAACTAAAGTAAGACCATTAAACGAATCACCTAATCGGGAAAAAGAGCTGGAATTATGATCAATAACTACAACATTATGACTTTCGCTAGCTAATAACTTCGCTAACTCCGCTCCAACTCTTCCGCAACCGACTATTATTATATACATCGCTAATTAAAATTATTGTTTTGCAATAGCTATTAATTTACTCATAACTGCTGGCTCTTTAATTGCCAATTCAGAAATAGTTTTACGATCTAAAAGTATATTTGCTTTTTTAAGAGCGCCCATAAACCTGTTGTAAGTCAAACCTTCAGTCCTACAAGCTGCATTAATTCTTGCAATCCAAATTTGTCTAAACTCTCTTTTAGTTGCTTTTCTATCGCGATAATTATAAACTAAAGCATGCATCAAGGCGCGACTAGCTTGTTGATACTGCTTACTTCTATCGCCCCAGAAACCCTTTGCATCCTTTAATAATCTCTTTTTTCTTCTTCTAGTGGCTACACTATGTTTAACCTTTACCATAACAAACTCCTTTTCTACCTCTTAACCATAAGGAAGCATCTTTTTAAGATACTTGACCTCTTTGGCATTATCAACTAACTTAGACTTTCTAAGCTTGCGTACCTTTGCAGCTTTTTTATTTGTTTCTAAGTGGCTTTTTCCGCCACCATGATATTTAATCTTACCACTTTTTGTAAGTTTAAATCTTTTGGCAACGCCTTTTTTAGTTTTCAATTTTGACATAAAAAATCTCCCCTCTTACTATTTTATTTACACAATTTACCGTGTAAATTAATGTGCCTTTTTAGGAGCCACAACCGCGCTAATTACTCTTCCCTCTAGCATCGGCTCCTTTTCTACTTGTCCATCGCTTTGTACATCCGCAATGAAACGATCTATTATTTTTTTACCCAGATCCATATGTTCAATTTGTCTTCCTTTGAAAAAAAGATCTACTTTAACTTTATCTCTTTTATCTAAGAAACCTACCGCTTGTCGAACTTTCACCTGGTAATCATGTTCATCAATGTTTGGATGCAGTCGAATCTCTTTTAGCTTACCTTGTCTCTGATGTTTTTTTGCTTCACGTTCTTTTTTCTCCTGGTCGTATTTAAATTTACTAAAATCCATAATTCTACATACCGGAGGAGTTGCTTGAGCAGCTACTTCCACAAGGTCCAAGCTACTTTGAACAGCCATCTCTCTTGCTTTATCAGTAGACACAATCCCTAATTGATTTCCTTCTGGACCAATTAACCTTACTTCGGGCACTCTAATTTTTTCATTAATTCGTACAAACTTTTTTATTGCGACCACCCCTTTCTTATTCTTAATCAGAATTGCATTCTTGCAATGATCCAACCAAGAATCAATTTTTACTCTTCAATATCTCTATAAATTTATCTAGTTCCATCGTCCCTTGATCTCCCGCGTGTCTTTTTCTTACTGCGACTAAATTACTCTGCGCTTCTTTATCGCCAATAATAAGAATATATGGGACTTTAGATACTTCTGCTAATCTAATTCTTTTATTTAAAGTTTCATTTTTTAAATCTACGTCTACTCTAAAACCTTCTTGCTCTAATTTATTTTTAACTCCATTAGCATATTCACGCGCAGTATCTTTAATAGGAATAATAATAATCTGAGTCGGCGCTAACCATAAAGGAAAGGCCCCTGCATAATGTTCAGTTAAACATGCAATAAATCTTTCAACGCTACCTAATAATACTCGATGCAACATAATAGGACGCTGTTGATTTCCCTGATCATCAATATATGCTAAATCAAATCTTTTTGGCAAATTAAAATCACATTGAATTGTTGCACATTGCCAAGATCTTTTCAATGCATCTTTTAATTTTATATCAATCTTTGGACCATAAAATGCTCCATCGCCTTCATTTATATCATATGCAAGTCCCATCTCTTTTAAAGAATCTTCTAATGCAGTAGTTGCTAAATTCCAATCTTCATCCGCACCTATTGATTTAGATGGACGAGTGCTCAATTCTATTCCGATATTTTCAAATCCAAACAATTTCATGGTTGAAAAAACGAATTCTACAATAGATTTTATTTCCGATCTCAACTGCTGCGGCAGACAAAAAATATGCGCATCATCC
>CAYQXW010000047.1:0-11610 GCA_964421615.1 uncultured Planctomycetales bacterium | reverse complement strand
CAGCTAAACGAGTTTTATATTCCATTTCATATTTAACTTTAGCCTCAGCTTGGTCTTTTAAAAGCTTTTCTTCTTGCGCTTTCTTTTCAGCTTTAATCCTTGCTTCATTTTCTAATCTAATTTTTTCTTCAGCCTTTAATCTTGATTCAGATTCTAACCGTAATTTCTCTTCAAGCTTTATTCTCTCTTGAGCTTCTATCTTAGCCTTATTCTCTAACTTAATTTTTTCTTGTAATTCAATTTGTGCTGCTTCTTCTGCTTTTTGGCGAGCTTCTGCTTGTTCTTTAGCAATAGCATCTGCTTTAGCACGTTCTTCCGCTTCTATTTTAGCTTGTTCTTCTGCCTTTAAACGAGCTTCTGCTTCAATCTTTGCTTTCTCATCAGCTCTAGCTCTTGCTTCTTTTTCTAATCTTTCTCGAACCTGGGCTTTTCTTTTTGCTTCCGCTTCTTCTTTTAATCTTTTTTCCGCAATCATTTCGGCTTCTGTTTTATCATTTAAAAGAAAATCACTAGATATATATTTATCTCTGTTTGACCCTTTTTGACTAACAGAACCAGAAATTAAATGCGGAGTCATGAAAATTACTAATTCTTTTCTTTTTACAAGTTTATCTCTTCTTCCAAAAAGTGCACCCACCCAAGGCAACCTAGATAATTTTGGGATACCTGCGGAATTATCAGTATCATATTTTTCAAGCAAACCACCTAACATAATCATTGTTCCATCTTTAACTTTAACAACTGTTTCTGTTTCAGCAGTTTGTACTATTGGGATTCTACTACCCAAAGAAGTAGTAATTGTTTCGCTAACACTACTTACTTCGGGTTTAATTTTCATTGTAATATAACCATCACTATTAATCGTAGGAACAACTTTCAATTTAACACCAACATCTATAAATTCAACTTGCTCAGAAGTAACAGTACTTGTATCTCCTTGACTTAAAGTCTGAGTAACATACGCATCTCTAGTCCCGACCATTATATTAGACTCTTCATTATTAACAATTGCAATTCTAGGTTGAGACAAAGTTTCAAGTTTTCCATAAGTATTTAATAAAGTCACCATCGCTTTATAACGATCCGTAGCAAGCGTACCCACAGTAATTTTTTGGAAAGCAGATAGCACAGGAGAAGCAGGAAAAGTTCCGACTAAATCTAATCCATGTAATTTTGCTTCATCAAAAACCTTTTGCCAATCAATTCCTCTATTAAATTCATCAGAAATAGTAACTTGAATAATTTCCCCCTCAATAAAAACCTGTCGAGTTTCTTCATCTATTTCCCCAACAATCTTTTTAATTTTATTCATTTTATCAGGAAGATCCGATACAATAGCCTTACCACTTCTTTCATCAATAATAACTTCACCTGTTCCCTGAGTAATAGCAGCAGTCAACTGAGTTTTAGCATCAGCAGGTTTAATATAATTCAAATCATAAACCTCTGTATTTAAAGGCTTATCTAACTTTTTTACCATTTTTTGTATTACAGCAACTTTTTCAGGAATATCAATTATAATAACGGTACCGGAAGCCTCATCAACAACAACCTTTCCAATATCTGATTTTAATTGAGACACCGCATTAAAAATATTTGCCGGTTTTGCATAATTAAGCTTTATTGTTGCCATTTTTCTTGACTCTAAATAATCTTTACCATATAAAGCTTTATATTCGCGATTACTCATTATATAAATAATATTACCCTTTTTCTCGCAAGCTAAATTTTGGCTTAAAATCATAATATCCATAACTTCTTGAAAAGTAACATTATTTAAAAATAAAGAAATTCTTCCGGAAACATCTTTGGTAGGAACTATTGTTTTTCCAGTTTTTAACGATAAAATTCTTAAAAATTCTATAATCTCAATATTTTTTAAATCTAAGGAGATTTTATCATTTGAAGACACAACTTTTTTATCATTTCCAAAATCAGTTGTTGATTCTTCTTTTGAATTACTCGTTGATTTATCTTCTTGGGCATAAACTAAATTCATTGCAACCACAAAATAAAACCCAAGAAAAAATAAAATTAAATTTTTAATTCTTCTTTTTTTCACTAACTACAACTCCTGTTGGATTTCTTTCATCTCCAGAAATCAATCTTGGAGATAAGAATAAAACAAGTTCAGAACGTTCTTCTTCTTTTGTTTGCGTACTAAAAAAACCACCTAAAAAAGGAATTTTTGATAAAAGCGGCAGCCCTTTAGTATTATTATTGTAATCTTTTTTTATCAACCCACCTATCATTATCATAGAACCATTCTTAACTTTAACTACAGTTTCAGTTTCTGAAGTTTCTATAATAGGAATTTTACTACCTTGAGCAGTAGTTAAAGTTTCCTTAACTGAACTAACTTCAGGCTTGATTTTCATCGTAATAAAACCATCTTTATTAATTGTTGGAGTAACCTTTAACTTAACGCCAACATCCATAAATTCGACAGTTTCGGAAGTAACAGTACTAGACTGAGCCTGACTTTGTTGTTGAGTTATATATGCTTCCTTACTTCCTACCATAATTTTTGCTTCTTCTTTATTCACTGCAACTATTTGCGGCTTAGAAAGAATACTGACCTTCCCACATTCTTGCAATAAATTCATAACTAAAGAATAATCATCACTAGCTAATGTTCCAACACTAATTCGAGCATAATTAGTACTCAAAGCTGGATTTAATGGAAATTTTCCAACTAAATCTAAACCATGCCAAGCTTTATCTGATAACAAATGCTCCCAATCAATTCCTCTTTGAAATTTATCATTTAAAACAACTTGAACAATCTCTCCAGTAATCAATACCTGACGGCTTGTTTCATCTAACTCTAACATTAATTTTTTAATTTTAGTTAATCTTTCTGGAAGATCTGAAACTATAGCTTTATTTGATCTTTGATCAATAATAACCTGCCCAACGCCTGGAGTCATTAAATCAGTCAAATAAGTTTTTATATCTGTGGAACTTGCATAATTAATATCAAAAACAGCCGTTTCTAAAGCAACATCCAAATCCTTAATGGCTGCCTGCATTAATTCTAACGATTGCGGAGTATCAATAAGAATAATTGTACCAGAAGGTTCATCAACAATAATTTTACCAACTTCAGATTTTAAAGTAGTTATAACCGTAGAAACATTACTAGGCTTAGCATATCTCAGTTTTACAGTCTTTACTTTTTTTCTTTCTGTATATTTCTTACCAAACGCTTGTTCATACTCTGCTGCAGTCATAATCTTAATAATATTTGCATTAGCAGTTTTTTCACAAGCTAAATTTTGCATAGTAAGAATAACTTCTAAAGTATCATCAAAAGATAAGTTATTTAAAAAAACTGTCACCCTTCCCTTAACTTCAGGAGTAGTAATAATAGTCAGCCCGCTTTTAACCGAAAGTATTTTAAATAATTCGGTAACTTCAACACCTTTTAAATCCAACGAAATCTTATTTTCTGCTGTTGTTTTTACTTCCTCAGAAACCTCTCCCATTGCCTGAGCCATAATTTTATCTCTATCTTGCTGCAATGAATTAGATTGAGATTCAGGCTTAGAAGATGATTCTTCCTGAGCATACAAAAAGCCATATGAAATAAATATAATTACTAAAATTAGAAATTTTTTCATATAGAATAATTTCATCGTATTTCTATTTCCCTCAGCTGATTGTCTAGTTCACATTCTAATACTACAGAATTTTTTGTTATCATCTTCACTCTCAACTGCTTTGGTCCAACTAAATCACCTTTTTTAAGCAATATGGTTCTTTTATCAGTTTCATCCTCTATCATCGCTTCAGGACTATTCGACCAAATAATACCAACTAATTTATATGGCTTAGCTAATTCTTCAAGTTTAGCTTCTACCTGCTCTTGCCCAGCATCACTATTTACAACTACACCTGAAGGTAAAAACATATTCCGCTTAGCAGTAACATCTTGATAATCTTGAAGCTTTAAAGTTTTCTCAACAACAGTTTTATTATCCTTTGCTGAACTCGCATTATCAACTTGTGGAAACAATAAATCATAATTTTTTATTCCAGAATCTGAAAGAAATATATAAAGAAAAACGATCGTAAAAATAAATCCTAGCCCAATTAACCCACGATTAACATTAACTAAATCAAATTTAAATTTAAGTTTAGCAACCGTTTGGGCAAAATCAACCTTATTCCTAAAACTTTTAGGATTTCCTTTAGGCATTTTCTTTGCATCTGCCATGCCTTCTATTAAATTTAATAACTTTTCATCTGAAGATTCTTTTGCCATATTAATTATCGGAATTTTTTATTACTTCTTGTATTAATTGAACATCAGCAACTGATTTATTTTGTACTATTAACGTACGTAAAACATTATGGCACAATAAATTTATTTTTCTAGGATAACCTTGTGTATGCTTATAAACTTCAGTTATAGCTTCACTAGAAAAAATTTGAGAATTAGGATCTAAACCTGCTTGCTGCAACCGAAATTCAATCATATCTTTTGTTTCTTTTTCATCTAAAGGATTCAAAACGTATTTTAAAACAATTCTATCCACAAAATTTTTAATCTCTTTAACCTTAGGCAATAATTCCATCTGCCCAAATAATACTAACTGTAATAATTTATATTCATTTGTTTCGTAATTCAATAAAACCCTTAATATTTCCAAAGATAACGGATTTAACTTTTGAGCTTCATCTACAACTAAAACAATCGTTTTCCCTTCTTCAACACCTTTTTCAAAAAGATATTTTTTAATTGCTTCTTTATAATCTAAAATATTTGCTTGCGCATTAATAACATTTTCAATATTAAAAGTCCGAACTAAAGCTTGCCAAAATAATTCTTCGCTATGAAACTCCGGATCCATAATCATAAAGAACATAATATCTGGCCTCTCGCTTAACATTTGAAAAAGTTTACGCGAAAGAGTAGTTTTCCCAGTTCCAACATCACCAAGAATAACACTTAACCCTCTTCTCAACCTAATCTCAACTAATAACCGCATCAATGCAGTATGATGCTCAGGTGAATCATAAAAAAAACTAGGATCAGGACTCGAAGAAAACGGTTCTTTGTTTAAACCTAATACTGTATAATAGCTCATTTATATAAAAAAAATTTTTATTGAATACTTTGGTAGGACATTTTTTAATAGCCATTCAATCCTTTCTTAAGGACTATGAATTAAACTACTTAAATTTATTTTATTGATATTGCTAAGTATATATTATTATATTTTTTAATAGTATTAATGTCAATCAAACTTAGCTTTTTTTTAAATACTCTTGTGCTTTTTGATATACTTCTTGCACACTTATCTCTTTTAAACAAAGGTTGTTATTGCATTTAGAAACTCTATGATTGTAAGCGCAATAGCAAGGACTACAGGCTAAACGTTTATAAATAATAGTTTTATTAGTATTTAATGGGGCATACAAATCTGGGGTTTCTGGACCAAACATAACTATAGTATTCACTGATGATAACGATGCTAAATTAATTACTCCGCTATCATGACTAATGAGTAAATTAGAAATATTACATAAATCTACAAATTCAGCTAAATTGGTTTTCCCAATTAAATTAATACACTTATCATTTTTCAATATTTCATCTGGGACATACTCTTTTTCATTATCATACTTCACCCCGACCAAAACAACAAAAACCTCGCACTCATTAATTAATTTTTTAATTAACTCTAAATAATATTCTTTAGGCCATCTTCTCAAAGGCAAATACTCATTAATGCCTAAATTTATTACAATTAAAGTATCCCCTTCTTTAACCAACTTGTTTTCTTGTTTAATCTTAAACCAAATATTTTTTATATCCTCTAGTTCTGTATTTTTTTTCACTACTTCAGTTTTTTCTAATTCTAGATTTTTTTTAACTATTGGCAACTCATCCTGTTGAGCTACAAGAGCATAAACTAAAGACAGAAAATTTTTACTTATGTGGAGATAGGGATTATACATAACTTTACGAGTATAGGTATTAACTCGATATAACCCTTCTAATTCAAATTTAAAAAAACCTACTTTAATTTGTGCCCCACTCAAAAAACAAAGAATACTTGTAAACCGGGAGAAAAGCTCCATATCAATAACAACATCTATATTCTCTCGTCTTATTCTATAAAGGTTTTTAAATGTATCAACAAACAAAACCCACAAATTTTTGCTGCGCATGCAAATAATATTTTTTTCATCGATAATGTTTAAAATTTTAACACTTTCAGCATTTTCCTTAAAAATCCAAAAATAAATTTGGGCGGTTGGAAATAATTCTTTTGCTTTTTTAATCGAAGAATAAGATTGAATTGCCGCTCCCATTTCAGAAAGCTCTAAGAACAAAATTTTCTTAGGCGATTTTTGAACTTTTGGCTGCAAAAATAAAAAAAGTTTACCAAAACTGATAAATAAATTAATTACAACAGATAAAATAACCCCAACAGTTGAATCCAATTTCCTAGCAGCAGTTACATTCATTTTATTTCACCATTTTATTCTTATAACTCTGGGGGTTTAGATATCTATTAATAGCCACAACCCCCGGAGTTAAAATATATTCATTTAACGTCATTGCGAGTGCAGCGAAGCAATCTCATTTAGAACTTCTAAATTGCCCCTTACACTCTCATTCTTGGGATCTACAACTTCAGCTTTTTCTAATAACTCTTTAGCCTCATCATAACGCTTCTGATTCATATAAAGTACGGCTAAATTAACCATAGCATCTACAAAATCTTTTTTCTCATGTATTGATCTAATATAGTACTCTTTAGCTGTTTTAAAATCACCAAGGTTAAAATAATTAATTCCTAAATTATTTAAAACATAATAATTATGATAATTTAAATCTAAAGCTTTATAGTAATATTTATTTGATTCGGAATACTCTTTCTTTAAGAAAAAAAGTTTTCCTAAATTATTATACACTTCTAAATTATATGGTTGCAACTCCAAAGACTTAGTAAAATTTTCAAAAGCCGCATCAAACTCATTTTTGTATAAATATACTCGACCCAAGTCATTATACGCTTTATAAAATTTAGAATCAACTGCAATTGCTTTTTTAAAATTTTCCTCGGCTAATTCAAAATTTTTTAATTTAAAATAAACTTTACCTAAATTGTGATAATTATCGGGATAATCCGATTGACTTTTGATTCCTAAATTTAATTGCGCTATAGCTTTATCATACATCTCTTTTTCTAAATATGCATGCCCTAAACTAGCATATCCCCTCTGAGTCATAGGCTGATATTTAGCTCGATCTTCCCAAAAAGTTAATGAATCTTTCCAAATATAATTACGTTGAAACATTAAAACACAAAGAAACATTAAATAAATAAAAAAAACAGCGATACCAATATTTTTATTAAAAAATGCTACCTTTTCTAAAACCAAAGCTACAATTAATCCAAACCCAACAATAGCTAAATACAAATATCTATCCGCCATAAAATGTGCAAGATGAGGGAAAAAATTATTTACAGGAACCAAACAAATAAAAAACCAAAAAATAGCAAAGAATACAATTTTATTCCTTTTTAAATTAATTATACCTAATAAACCTGTTGCCAAAATGACTAAAAGTGAAATTAAAAATTTAAAATTAAATGGACTTGAAATAACATCAACAACTCTTTCTTCAATTAAATTAACTGGACAAATAAGTAAATTAAAATAAGACGCAAAAATATTTATAGCTGTAAAAAATGTTGTCTTAAAATCACCTATAGGGTGATATGCTCTATCAATTTTTAAGCCAGAAATATTAGAAACAGGAATAATCCAAGAGGTTAAAATAACTAGATACAATATACTAATACCCACAAAACCTAAAAACAAAAAAATACTTTTATTTTTTTTAACTTTAAGAAAAATATTAATCAGTAGAATTAAAAATAGAATAATAATCGCAAACTCTTTTGCAAAAAAAGAAAAAAAAGCAAAAAACAAAGAAAAAACATAAAAAATTATTTTAGATTTTTCTATATATTTAAGATAAAAAATAAAAGATATTAACAAAAATAAAACATATAATGATTCGTCTCTAAACCCGACACAATTTATAACGCTTGTTTGAATAGGATGCACTAAAAAAATAGCGCTCACACTAAAAACTAATAAATTAACATCTCTGCCTGAATCAAAAAGTTTGAATAAGAATATCAAAAAAAGATAAATTAAAACTGAATTAAGCAGATGAATTAAAAAATTAGTTAAATGATATCCTGTTGGATTAAACTGCCAAATTAAGTAATCTAAAGCATATGATAGCGTTACAATAGGACGAAAAGTATTTTCCCCAGAAGACTTAAAATAATCTGAAGAAAATATTACGGCTGGATTTTTTATAACTTGCTGTAAAAAAACATTATCTTTAACTACTAGCTCATCATCATAAACAAAATTGTTCTTAAAAAAATTATTAAATAATAAAAAAAATACAAACAAAACCAAAAATATATTTTTCATATCAAAGTAAACTCTAAACTATAACTATAAAATATAACTTATCAATTATTTTTTGTTATATTTACCTGTTCAGAAAATGATTTCGTAAATTTCTCTCTATACTCATTACTCAAACTATCTTCCCCTAAACTTTCGTATATAACATTTAAAGATTGTAAACTTTCAATATTATTAGGTTCCCTATCCAATGTTTTTTTATAATAACTAATTGCTTCTTTTCTTTCTCCTTTCATATTATAATATATAAAACCCAATCCATTATATGCTATGCCAACAGCATTATTTAAACCAAGTGCGCTTTGAAAAATTTTAATACCACCATCAATATCACCATCACGCAATATTTTCAGCCATCCTTGACAAATAGTTATTACATATTGTTTATTTAGAGGAATTTCCATTTTATAGTGATCAATTAACTGCAAAAAATATCTTTTAGACATAGCCACTACGTTTTCATTAGATAAAAAATTTAACAAAGCTAATGCATCTTCAATTTTATTCAAACTAATATCTTCAAATATTTTTATATAAAGAATATTATCTATAGCAATAAAACGTCTATTATATTTAAATATAAGATCCATTTTGGGTTTAATTATATCAAAAGCTTTTTGATATTCATTATTTCTAACTGATTTCCAAGCATTAATAATGGTAAAAAAAACATCTTTTTGAACAATGCCTTTTTTATAATCTTCAATCAATGCTATTAACTCTTGCACAAATACATCTCTACTATAGTTTTGCTTTAAAACTTTTTCAGCAATATCAATTTTTCCTGCTTCTATATTCTCTAAACCAAATATTAACGTATTGTCAAAATAAACTTGTGCTAAAGAAAAATTACAAGCCATAAAAACCAATAAAACACCCAATAAAATACCCCTTAAAAACATATTTCCTCCTTTTTTGTATTACACCTCTAATAGAGAATATAAATAAATGGAGAAACATTTGTTGATTTCCCCAATATTATTAAAATTAGAAATAAAACAACTAGAATAATACAAGGAAGTATCAATAAATATCTATGCTGTATAATAAAAATTTTAAATTCTTTAAAAAATGACATGTTATAGCTACATTTTAACAATATTTATTAAAATTGAAATCTTTTTCTTAATTCTTTCAAAATCGCTCCTGCAATAATCTTATGCCCAAACTCGTTAGGATGAGCATCTTCCAAAGAAACCCAATACTTTTCAGGGTCTATTTGCTTATCAAAAAATGGCAACACATCTATAACCTCTTCTTCAGTAAATTTACTTTTAACATAATTATGAATATCAACAAATGGATAATCTCTTAAATTATGCAACTCTGGAATTAAAACAACTAACAATGGAATATTATTTTCTTTAGTAAATTTTTGCAACTCAACAATATTAGCATCAAAATTTTTCTTTTCTATACTATTTTCCTTATAAAGATTTTTATACACATAGCGAAAATTGGATTTTTTATTATATTTAGAATCAATAATCATTAATTTTGATTTCAAAAAAGATAGCAAATAAGAATTTCTTAATACATTGTTATATGAAATTCTAGAAATAAATTTAGCATCTCTAATAAAATAAGGATAAATTATCAAATCAGGACGATACTTTATTCCTTCTGTTTTTAAAAAAAGCAATTCTTGTTGTAACTGATAATTACAAACCCCTAAGTTTATAACTTCATATTTTTTTCCTAAACTATTATTATTTAACTCTCGCTCTATAATTTCTGTATATACTAAATCTTGCTCAACTCCCCACCCAAAAGTTATTGAATTCCCCATAACTATAATTCTATAAGTTTCATTATTTTTTTCATAAGTATATTCTTTATCTCTTAATCCTTTAGAATTTATTTTTACTTTGACTCCATAAAGATTCTCAAAATAAACACCAGCCTTATTAATATGAGTAAGACCATCTTTATTTAAAATAGTTATACCTTTTTTTACATATCTCCACATTGCCATATCATAATTCTCATAAGTTTTTACATATATTCTTACTAATATTTCTCCTATGATAAGAAACATTAAAACATTAATAAAAAATATTAAACAAATATGTATAAACACTTTAACTATTTTCATTTATTCAATAACCCTTTTTTATTTAAATAATCAAACAATTCTTCGCCTACAATTTGATGAAGATTTGGTTTCATATGTCCAGCATCATAAAAATAATTGTAATTAAAACTAAATTTTTTTTCCATAAGATATTCTTCTAAATCCAATAGATATACATTAGGAAGTTGTAATTCTCTAAGAAAAATATTTAACTCAGGCTTGGCCATAATATCGCCACTTATAAATTCAAGAGCTTTAGCTTTTTTAAAATAATCAATTTTCTTAAAATAATCTTTTTCTTTTAACCCTTTTTCAAACAAAACACTTGTCTTTATATCCCCAAAGGGCTTAGATTCTAAATTACATATAGGAGTAATAATAACTAATGGTATTTTATAGGCAGCAGCACTATTAATCATTTCAAATATATTCTTTTTAAAAGCATCCAATATCATATCATCAACTTTTTTAAAATTTTCATGATTTATTTTAAAAAAACCAAAACTTTGCAAATAATTAAATATTCTAGGATCAATATTAGCATGAACAATCCATTCAACTGTAAAAAAAAATCTTTTAACAAAACTTAATTTATTAAAAAACTTCAAATATTTTTCTCCATTAAGCAAAACATAATATAAAATATAAAAATTTGGTTTAACATTTACATAATAAACTGATTCATAATCCATATGCTCCCCAAAAAAAATAACTATATCTGGCTTAGGTAAATTCCTTAAAACCTCAGTTAATAATTGTTTTGTATCAAAAGTATCAAAAGAAGACACTCCAAAATTATAAACATTATATTCAAAATTTTCGTTAAGTTTTTTTTGCAAAATATTAGTGAATAAAATATCTTCTGTGTATAAGGGGAGCTTAGATATTAAAGGCGAACTACCAAAAACGTAAATTAATTTCTTTTTACTTTTAAAGTCGTAATTAAGTGTAGTTACTTTTGGCTTATAAGGAATATCCTTTACTATTTGATCGAAATAGATATTTATCTTTTCATCATTTAAAACTAACGATACTTTTCCTTTTTCACTTTTTAAATAACTTTC
>CAYQXW010000046.1:1525-11850 GCA_964421615.1 uncultured Planctomycetales bacterium | reverse complement strand
TCGCCAAGTATATTATTCCTTGATCTTAGCGCAGTGGTTTAAGAAAATTTATGGTAATAATACAATGGATCCCCGTTTTCGCGGGGATGACAACATATCAACAAAGGTTGATAGTAAAGATTTGATAGGACTAACTTCTAAGCAGTCTTGGTCTAAAGAAACATTTTTTCAAGCTTATCAACAGTCATTTAAAAATGGGGAGTATAATTTTCAAGCGTCTGTGTTGACTTCTTCTGGTCAGGTAATCAGGAGATATTTTTCAGGCGGTATTATTGGTCTTGCGCCTGTAGTTATTCCTAAAGCAGGCGATGCGACTTTGATAGATAAGGTAACTGGAGCCAAAATAACTGTTTTAAAATCTGTAAGTGATATTATTGCCAAAGTGCAGGGGCCTTATTTAGTTGCGGTTGATGTTTTAAAAGTTGGTTCTGAAGCAAGAGTAGAAAATTGGATAGCACAGGTGGTAAATCAAAGAGTTGTTAGTGAAGATGGTGGAAATGATAGGCTGGCAGAATTAGGAAAATTGTATCCAGCGGAGATTCAAAACAAATTGCCGGATAATGATATGTATTGGAAAGAAAAGGCTTTGGATTTTGAAAAAAACAAGGCGAATGATCCTCAGCCGATATGGTTTTTTAAGATGATGTTAGATGGAGTGGATAAAAAAAAGAGAGTATTAGAACTTGCTACTGGCAGTGGACGGGGATTAATCGAAATTATGAATATGATGAATATGGGATATGATAATGTTTTAGGTATTGATATATCTCAGGAAGCTTTAGATGAAGCTGTAAGAAAAGGTGTTCCTAAAGATAAGTTAATAAACCTTAATGTGAAAACAGAATGGATTTCGGGAAAATATAGCGCGGTTTTAGCCAGCGATCTTTTTCTATATTTTACTCCAGAAGAGTTGCATGATGTGATGATTAATATTAATAATATTTTAGATGATAACGGACGATTAGCTATCCGTTGGGCGGCGGAGGATGAGAATAAGATATTTGTTAAAGATAATGGCGGTGCAAGATGGGTTATGCATGCTTCAGAAGCTTTTTTTAGACAAATGCTTCCACTGTTTGGTTTTGAGCTAAAAGATATTCAAAAGAAAAAAGAACCTATTTATGGTGGCAATGCTTTTGTTGATTATTATTATGTTATTGCAGAGAAAAAACAGCATATTGTTGAGCCGTTTTTAATGGGGCAGCTTAGCAAAGTTTTAAATGTAAAGCTTAATCAAATTGTGCAACGTCGGCATTCTCATATTTTTAGCGTAATTGATTTCATGAAATATTTTGTTGCGCGTGATTTTGAATCGCTATATGGAACTTTTAAAGATTTAGAAGTAGATAAAGAACAGTATCGGGTGATTATTGAAGAAATGTATTCTAGGTATTCTCGTTTATCTGATGAATCTAAAAGAGCGTTAGAAGTTGCTGTTATATTACATGATATTGGCGCAAAATATGATGTTAGGAATATGATGCATAGTTTTGCTGGTGAAAAAGAAGCAGAAGTTATTCTCAAGGAATTAGGTTGTAGTTTAGAATTTATCCAGCAAGTTAAAACTATTGTTTTAAATCATCCTTTATATTCTAATCTGGGTTCAGATTATTTGCCGAAAGATTTAAGAAGTTTTACTGAAGAACAAAAAGATATGCTGATGCTTATGAGTATTTTTGATATGAGTGGTCGAGCAGAAGGTAATCGAGCGCCACCGGAAAAAATTAGAAATATTATGGATTTACGCAAGGTAGGAGTAGATAAGTTTTTGGAAGCTAGAAATTTTTATGAATATCGGTTGGGAGGTTTTTTATTGCCTGTGCTTTTTGCTACAATGAAAGAACGTCAAGATAATTTTAAAAGTATTTATGATGTTTTGCAGAAACGTGAAGCGATAACGGGATCTTTTATTGAAAACTGGAATGATTTGATAAAATGTTATGCGTTTAATATATTTGAGGGATTAGGAAAAAAATCTTCAGAACAATTTGTAGATTTAGTTTTAACTATTAATAGTTTGGTGGATAAATATAAATCACAATACAAAGTTAACGATGTTATTGTGGATACAGATATTGATTTTATGGGATTGCCATATAATGAACAGCAGCCATATATTGAATACTTATCTTTGCTTATTCAGCAAGGAAAGTTCCCAATTAGCGATAGTATTAAGGATGGGGTGTTGTCTATTGCTATTAAACTTAGTGATGGTGGAAGTCGTACAATGGTAGGTGGAATTGATTTTCGTACTATGCCTCTAGTTAATCAAGCTGTTAATAATTTAAAAATTAGTAATAATTTAGTGAATCATTTAGCTAGTGAAAATATTTATCAGCAATGGCAAGAAATAGAGAAAATGGTTTCTGTAGGTATTATTCCTTCAGGTGAAAGGATAAAGGAATATGTTCAGGCTAGTTCTGTTCAGAACGTGTTAGATGTAAATAAAAATAAGGTTATTAATTGTATTTCTAATGTTTTACGTTTAGAAGAAGAGCGTTATTGCCGAACGCAAGATACTTTAAGGGATATTTTAGTTGTTCTAGAATTTAAAAAGTAAAACCTGGAGGAAAAATGTCAATGAATGTATCTGGTTATGCTACAAAATCTGCTAAAGATATTTTAAAGCCGTATCGTTTTGATCGTCGGGATCCGCGTGATAATGATGTTGTGATTGAGATTCTATATTGTGGTGTGTGTCATTCGGATTTACATCAGGCTCGCAATGATTGGGGCGGCAGTGTTTATCCGCTGGTCCCTGGGCATGAAATTATTGGCCGTGTTGTAAGTGTTGGAAAGAAAGTTAAACGTTTTAAAAAAGGTGATCACGTTGGGGTTGGGTGCATGGTTGATTCTTGTCAGCATTGTGAAGCTTGTGAAGAAGGTCTTGAGCAATATTGCGAAGAAATGCCAACGTATACTTATAATTCTGTTGATCGACATGATAAAATGCCTACGTTTGGTGGGTATTCTGAAAAAATTGTTGTGTCAGATAAATTTGTAGTTAAAATTCCTAAAGGGTTGGATTTAAAAGGCGCTGCACCTTTATTGTGTGCAGGGATTACTACTTGGTCGCCGTTGCGTCATTGGAAAGTCGGGAAAAAAAGTAAGGTTGCAGTTGTGGGCTTGGGTGGACTTGGGCATATGGCTTTAAAATTAGCAAAAGCATTCGGTGCAGAGGTTACGTTATTTACACGTTCCCCAGGAAAAGAAGAAGATGCTCGTCGTTTAGGTGCGGATCAGGTTGTACTGTCTACGGATAAAAATCAGATGGCAAAAGTAAAAAATAAATTTGACCTTATTATTGATACTGTACCTTGTGTTCATGATCTTAATCCTTATATGCCATCACTTTCTCTTAATGGTACGCTGGTATTAGTTGGTTTTTTAGGTAATCTTGATGCAGTATTAAATACTGTTCCTTTGATAATGGGACGTAAAGCTGTAGCAGGTTCTGTTATTGGTGGGATTGCTGAAACGCAGGAAATGCTTGATTTTTGTGGTAAACATAAAATTACTTCTGATATTGAAGTGATTAAAATTCAAGATATTAATGAAGCGTATGAACGTATGTTAAAAAGCGATGTGAAATACCGTTTTGTAATTGATATGTCATCACTTAAGAAAGAATAATCATTATATTTTTGGTTTAAGTAGACTTATTTTAATATTTATCGTAATAAAAAACCCTTTGTAAATTAATTGTTTGCAAGGGGTTTTTTATTCAAAGTAAGATGATTTTATATTGAAAAATTTTTTAAATGTGTGGTAAAATAAATTTCAGATGTTAATATTGAAAAATTTAGAATACTTATAATGTTAAATGAATAAAAAATTTAATTTATTAAAAAGTTTTGCTTTTAAAGTTACTGTTTTTTTTGTTTTGGCATTATCTTTATCTTCAGCTTTAAGTAATTTTTTAATTCGTAAGCTTGATGCTATGAAGGAGCAAGAAAAAATTAGATGGGATTTAAATAATTTTGCTGTTAGTTATGGGTTTATGCTTGATGCTGAAACTTTATTAACTATTCCTTTGAATCGAGAAGCAGTATTTACTAAAGAGTATGCTCAAATATTTTATAAGTTAAGGCAAATTGAAGAATTAAACCCGAAAATTTCTTATCTTTATGTTGTTGTTCCTTCAAAAAAAATAGGTGAATGGCAGTATATAATACCTCCGCCTTTTAATAGAATGATGGAAGAACAAATAGTAGAGTTGTATCCAGGAGATAAGTATGATATGCCGGATTTTTCTAAAAATAATTTAAGTTTAAAAAATAGGCTTGTTGAATCAGGGTATGGTCCCATACGTGATAAAGATGGTCAGGTGGTAGCTTATTTGGGAGTAGATGTATATAAGAAAATTTTTAGTCAGGGTGGTGGTGGCGGTATCCATAGATTAGTTATATTTGCTTTTTTAATTATTTTAGTTGCACTTGTTTTTGGTTTATTTACTGCTCGAGAAGTGATTCGGCCGATTACAAAGCTTATTGAAGGAACTCGGCGTATTTCTACAGGAGATTTTTCTTATAAGGTTGATGTTAATGGTAAAGATGAAATTTCTGAACTTGGCCGTTCTTTCAATGAAATGGCAATAAATCTTGCTGAATCAAGGAAGGCTTTGAATGAATATTTTTTCAAAGTTGTTCAATCTCTTGTAACTGGACTTGAAGCAAAAGACAGTTATACTCGCGGACATTCTGATAGAGTGAGTGATTATGCTGTTGAAATTGCTAATAAAATGGGGTTTCCTACAGAAAAAATTGAACTTTTAAGAAGAGCTGCACAATTGCATGATATAGGAAAAATTGGGTTAAGTGAAAATATTTTGAATAAAAATGGAAAGCCTACAGATGAAGAATGGAAATTAATTCGGGAACATCCTGCTAAAGGAGAAGAAATATTAGAGCCGGTATTTTTAGATAAAGAAATGCTTGTTGCTGTAAGATGGCATCATGAACGTTACGATGGCAAAGGTTATCCAGATGGTAGAAGCGGGGAAAGTATGAATATTTTTGCACAGATAATAGCTGTTGCTGATACTTATGATGCGATGACATCAGCTCGTTCTTATCGCCCAGCATTGCCTTATGAAGAAGCAGTTAAGCGGCTTAAGGAGGCCTCTGGTAGTCAATTTAATCCTGAGGTTGTTGATATATTTCTGAAAATTATAGAAGAAAAACTAAAAAAATAGCAATGATTACGCAACTTACAATTCAAAATTTCGGTCTTATTGAACGTCTTTCTTTAGAATTCTGTAAAGATTTAAATGTTTTAACTGGGGAAACTGGTGCAGGAAAATCTATTCTAATCGGGGCGCTTCGCTATGCATTGGGTGAAAGATTTAGCAGTAGCCAAATGCGTGATTCAAAAATTCCATGTGTGGTAGAAATTGTTTGGGAACTTTCTGAAGAATTGATCAAAGATAATGAAATATTAAAAGAATTCCTCGATGGCGATGATAAGCAAATTATTATTAGCCGTATATACACTCCAGATGGAAAAAATAAGATTAAAATAAACGGGTTTGCGATAACGTTAGCTCAACTGAAGGAAATCGGAGATTTGCTTGTAGATTTCCATGGGCCTAATGATCATCAAATGTTGCTTGCTTCTGAATCTCATATAAAAATATTAGATAGGCTCTGCGGTTCAATAGATAAGTTTAAGAATGTGTATTTAGCAATTTACCAGGAATATAAAAATATCACTCACTCATTGCAGGAGATAAAAGAAGGCGTTATCACTCGTCAACGTGATATTGATTTACTTGAACATCAGATTTTAGAACTTGAACGTGTGCCGTTAGATAAAAATAAATACGATGAAACAATAGAAAAAGAAATCCAATTAAAAAATTGTGAGAAGCTTTATGATAGTGTAAGTGCTATGATTGGAATTTTCGAAAATGAAGAGAATGGTATTGATGAAGCAATTTCTAAATCTTTTCCTTTTATTCGTTCGATTTCTGCTATTGATAAAAAAGTAGATGTTTTACATAATAAAATGGAAGAGTTCCAGGCGTTATCTTCTGAAATAATTTTTGATTTGAAATCGTATCAAGAAAAACTTTCTTTTGAACCAGAAGAGGCGCGTGAAATTTCGCGTAAGAGCGATGCATACCAAGATATAATTCGTAAATATGGACCTACGATAGAAGATGCAGTTGAATTTTATAATAAATCTAAGCAGCGGTATAATTTTCTAGTGAACCTTGAACATAATGAAGGTATGTTTGGTGAGAATTTAAAGAAAGTTGAAAAATCTTTAAAAGAGGCGGCGGCTAAAATTACGAAAGAAAGACGTAAAGTTGCGGCATTGCTTGCTGAAACGATTGAAAAAGAGTTGAAAGATTTAGGGATTGCCCATGTGCGTTTTGATTGTCGAGTAAATCCTATTGAACCAAGAGCTGATGGCGCTGATGATGTGACTTTTTTTATCAGTCCGAATTTAGGTGAAGATTTAAAACCTCTTTCTGAAATAGTTTCATCTGGAGAAGCTGCTCGTGTGATGTTAGCTTTGAAAAAAGCTCTTACTAAAGTAGATCCGATTCCTGTTTTGATATTTGATGAAATTGATGCGCAAATTGGAGGTAGGTTGGGAAGTATAATTGGAAAAAAATTGTCTGAACTTGCTGTTGATCGGCAAGTTATTTTGATTACTCATCTTCCACAAATAGCTAGTTTTGCTAATCGGCATTTTAAAGTTTTAAAGAAGGTTGTTGCAAATCGTACAGTAACGACGATTGATCTTTTAGATCGAGAAAGTCGTATTAAAGAAATGTCTCAGATGATGAGTGGAGATAAAGAGAGTAATATTTCTATTACTCATGCACAAGAAATGCTTAAAAAAGCAGGACAATAAATAATTAGAAAGATCTTATGAATTTAATTGATTACGGATTTCAGAAATCAAATCTTTTTGCGCATATGCCGCTTTTTGATGAGATTTTGTATGTAGGTCATAATGAAAAAGTTCGGCAATATAGAGCTGTACGTGAAGATCAAACTTGTAATCTTTTAGCATTGAATTTTATTCGCAGTGACGAGAAAATGCTTTGGGATGCGGTGGAAGATTTTATAAAACGCAGTACGCTCAATGCTACGTCGAGTGTTCGGGGAGTTTATATTTTTGATCTTTTAACTATTGATATCCATAAAGAAATAAAAACGTTTAAGCATGCTGAACTTTCTACTTTAATTACAAATGTAGCTAGTCAATTAGCTCCAGCTCAAAATGAAATGATTAAATATTCTTCTGTATATGCCCTTATTCATAAGACAGTTGCCGCAGATTGGGGAAAAATTACTTTTAAAACTGCTGTTGATGTATTTAAAAATTCTCCTGATTGTTTAGATCTGCTTATAAAACAGTTTTTGAAAGGGTATGTATTTTCTAAAGAGCCAGTTATTTTTTTATTGAATGATTTAAGCCAGAATCCTGTTTTTGATTTAAAGAATCAAACGCAGCAGACAAGAATAAAGCAAATTATAACTAAACTTATACCAGATTCTCTTGAATTTATTCCTGAAATTTATATTCAAGATAAAAATGGAGTAAGAGAGATAGTGGCTGATTTCAACCTGTAGTTTTTGTATTGCAATTTTGATGTGATAATTTCATTGACAGATGGCGATAGTTGAAGTAAATTAAACGTAATAGTAAATAGGTGAGTAGAAATTTTTATTCTAAAGGTTAAAAGATAATTGATTTTGATCGCCATTATTTGCTAAAATTTTATTAGAAGGAGGTAGTGAATAATGCCAAAAGGTAAAGTTAAATGGTTTAGCGATCAAAAAGGTTACGGATTTATAACTCCAGATGATGGAAGCAAAGATTGTTTTGTTCACCATAAAGAAATTCAAGGAAGTGGTTTTAAATCTTTGAGTGAGGGACAAGCAGTTGAATTTGAAATTGGAGATGGTCCAAAAGGTCCACAAGCAACTAATGTAGTAAAAATATAATTTTAATGTAAATAAGGCCCTGCAGAGAAAAACGTGTAGGGCTTTATTTTTTTGGCTAGAAAGCCACACCCACGCTTCCGATTGCGTGGGGTGTGAGATAGAAATACCCATATGAGTGATAATATACAAGAAGAAATATCTCGAAGGCGCACTTTTGCGATTATATCGCATCCAGATGCAGGAAAAACTACTTTAACTGAAAAACTTTTGCTTTATGGTGGTGCGTTAGAGCTTGCTGGTTCTGTGACTGCGAAAAAAAAGCAAAGAGAAACTGCATCTGATTGGATGGAACTTGAAAAAAAACGAGGGATATCTATTTCTTCAACAGTTCTTCAGTTTGATTATGAAAATTTCAGATTAAATTTGCTTGATACTCCAGGGCATAAAGATTTTTCAGAAGATACTTATAGAGTTTTAATGGCGGTTGATGCAGTAATAATGGTTATTGATGCAGGTAAGGGTATTGAAAGTCAGACTAGGAAATTGTTTGAAATCTGCAGGAAACGCGGTATCCCTATTTTTACTTTTATGAATAAGCTGGATCGTCCAGCAATGGCTCCTTTGGAATTAATTGATCAATTAGAAAAAGTTCTTAACTTGCATGCGTTTCCAGTTAATTGGCCTTTGGGAAACGGGGTGCATTTTAAAGGCGTTTATGATAGATTAGATAATAAAGTTCATCTTTTTGAAAGAGTTCCTGGTGGTGCTTATAAAGCTCCTGTTTCAGTTTTAAATTTGAATGAACCTTTTGTAAAAGATATTTTAAGCGAAGCATCTTATCATGAAGTTGTTGAAGAAATTGCAATGCTTGATGGGGCGCATGGCGGTTTTAATCAGGATGAAGTTTTTAAAGGTAAAACTACTCCAGTTTTTTTTGGGAGTGCTGCTAATAATTTTGGGGTTGAGATGCTTTTAAAAGGTTTTTTAAAATATTCTTCTGGCCCTTCTCCAAGAAAAGCTGTAAGTGGGTTAATTGCTTTAGATAATCCGCATTTTTCAGGTTTTGTTTTTAAAGTTCAGACCAATATGAATCCAAAACATAGGGATCGTATGGTTTTTATACGTGTTTGTTCTGGTAAATTCTATCGTGATATGATGGTTTATCATTCTCGTTTAGGAAAAGAAGTTCGGTTATCGAGTTGCCATAATGTTTTTGGTCGAGAAAGCGAAACTTTAGGAGCAGCTTCTCCCGGAGATGTTATCGGGATTGTTACTAAACATGATTTTCGTGTTGGTGATACTATTACTACAGATCCTAATATAGTTTTTGCAGAAATTTCTCGATTCGCTCCAGAATGTTTTGCTTACCTTGAAAATTCTACCGCAGCTAGTTATAAAGCTTTCCGTAAAGGAATTGATCATCTTCTTGCAGAAGATATTGTGCAGACTTTTACTTTGCAGGATCATATGCGAAGTTTACCGTTATTGGGAGCAGTCGGCCCGTTACAGTTTGAAGTCCTGCAGTATCGGCTTAAAGATGAATATGGTGCAGATTCACGGTTAGAAACAATGTCGTGGAAAATTCTTAAATGGTTAGATAAGCCTTTTGATACTGTTAGTTCCGGAAAATTATTGCCTACTGGATCATCTTTAGCTGTGGATGACCAAGGTCGTCCGGTTATTCTTTTTGTGGAAGAATGGGCTTTAAAATATTTTTGCCAAGATAATCCGCAAGTTAAACTTTTTAATTCTCCAGGGGAAATTGGTAAAAGTGATTCTTCTATGTCTATCAATTGCTAAGGTAGATTTATTTATTCAAATATTGGGAATAAAATAGAAGTTGAAACGTCTAATTTATGGAAACTAAAATGGATGAAGATATAATTTTTATTGACCAATTTTTAAATGGCGACCAAAAGGGGTTTGAAATGCTGGTTAAAAAATACCAAAACCGGGTTTTAAACATAGTTTATTCTCTGATTGGAGTAGATTCAGAGAGTGAAGATATTACCCAAGAGGTATTTTTAAAAGTATATCACCATTTGAAATCTTTTAAACGTAATTGTCAGTTTTCAACATGGGTTTACCGGATAGTAGTAAATACTACTTATGATTTTTTACGTAAAAGAAAAAATTTTGTTGATGATAATAGTGTGCTTGAAAAATGCGTTTCTACAGCTGATAGCCCAGATGATGTTTTTTGCAAAGAGGAGCGTAGAGAAGTGATTAGTAGTGCACTATTGAAAGTGCCGGTTAATTTTCGTACTGCGTTAGTTCTTAAAGATATTGAGGGATTAAGTTATGATGACATTTCTAAAGTTTTAAGTTGTAGTATTGGAACTGTTGAGTCTAAGATTTATCGTGCAAGACATTTTTTAAAGGAAGTGTTGCGTAAAGATGCAGGAGAACTTATATGAGTGA
>CAYQXW010000046.1:0-1515 GCA_964421615.1 uncultured Planctomycetales bacterium | reverse complement strand
TGTCTAAAATTTAAAAAAATAATCTCTAAATATATCGATCAAGAAACAAAAAAAGAAGAAACAGTTTTAATTAAAAGTCATCTTGAAAATTGTTTATCGTGCCGTGAGTTTTTTGAAGATATGTCTAAGGTAAAAAATTTAGTTGTGACTATGCCAAAAAAAGTTTTACCTGAAAACTATATAGTTGAGAATATTGAAGCTGAAATTTTTAATGAGAAGTTTGGGAAAGAAAATTTCAGTTTTTTAGAAAATATAGCTGTTTTAGCAAAAAAATTTATGCCGGTTCCTGTTTCTGTAATAGTTATAACGGTTTTTTTCTTAATGTTTAGTTCAGTAAAGCCGGTAAATAATAAAGTTAATATTGAAGATACTATTATTTCTGGTAGTCCGGTAAATATTGATACAGTTTTAAGTTTGATTTTAGAAAAATCAATTTAAAGGAGGGTATAAAATGAAAAAAGAAATGATGTTTATATCATTGTTTGGAATATTATGTGTATTAGCAGGAGTATTTGTGGGTGCAGGAATCGTAAAAAATTTAACTCTAAATCCTCCAGTTGCACCTGAAGGAGCTTTATTTTTACTGATGGAAAAAAAGCTTAATCTTAGTGAAGAGCAAAAAGATAAGATTAAAGTAATTTTAGAAAGTATGAGGCATGAGATTGATATGTTGGGTGAGAGTGTTCGTGGTACAATTAAAGATTTAAAAATGAAAAGTGATAAGGAGATTATGGCTGTTCTTACCCCAGATCAGCAGAAGAGTTTTGAAATGTTGATTAAAGATATGCGATTAAATTCTTCACAGTTGCCGCCGCCACCTGGAGCGGGAATAACCCAAGGCCCAGGAAATTAGGCTGTAGTTTTTTATTTTTTGTGCAAACCTTGAAAAATAAGATTAATATGTTATATTAATATTCATACCTGGCCTAATAAGATGGCCAGTATGCCGCTTACTGCGGCAAGCCACGGATTCCAAACTAAAATGAGTTTGGATGAAGTGGTTTTTTTTGTTGCAGAATGCAACACACCCGCTGATGATCCTATTGGGCGGGGTGTAATTTAACTAATTTTTAAGGAGTTTAAAAATGTTTAAAAGAATTATTTCATTATTGATTGTTTTAATTTTTGGATTTGAAAGTACTGGATTTGCGCAGGTCGCAGTCCAGTTAGATATTTCTGCACGTGTAAGCGCAGGCTTAAGCAATATAATCCAAGATAAGTTTAGACCAATTCATTTGAGATATTTGGAATTCAATCCAACTCAAGAAAACTTTAAACTCCTTTTAGATAAAGGATCAGTAAAAAATCCAAACCAGCAGTTAGTTGATGAAACCACTAAAGAACTTTTAAAATACTTTTTAGTCGGTGTAAGTTTACCAAATGATGCTTTTTGGGTAAATTTAAGACCAGATGCAAGTAATGAGATTATAGATGAAAATTTAGCTAAGACAGATGTAGGTAAGATACTACTTGAAGCAGATTTACAGTTGAAAAAAGATACAGCTAAATATACAT
>CAYQXW010000045.1:0-11886 GCA_964421615.1 uncultured Planctomycetales bacterium | reverse complement strand
CACCCGCATAAATATTATCATCAATTTTACGAAAATTCGGAATACTATTAATAAAATCATTTCTTTCTTTTTCGATTTGACTCAATTGCGAGTTACAAACCGAAAAAGGAAAAATAAAAAAAATTAAAAATAGGAAAAAAATTAAATTTATTTTTTTTAACATATATTTAATGCATTGCAATGGGACCATCAGACTTTTTTACACGTTTTAAGAAAAAAACTAAAGGTACAATACAAATCATAATTAAAGTACAAATATAAAAAGCATCCATAAATGCTACAGAATTTGATTCCCGTATTAATCTCTGGTAAATTATCCCATTAGCAGCTAATTCAGAAGAAACTCCTGTTTTAGCACTTACTACACTTAACGCTTTTTGCATTCCAGCTTGATATCTTGCATCTAAAGGATTAAGCTGCTCTGCAAATCGAGCCTGATGAAACTGGCCTCGTATCGAAAGAAATGTCGTTACAAAAGCAACTCAAAAACTCCCACCTAAATTCCTAAGAAGATTATACGCGCTAGTCGCATTCCCCATCTCTTCTTTTTTAATTGTCCCAAAAGCCATTCCAGTCAAAGGAATAAATACTAATCCCATTCCAATTCCCATAATAACTCTCGCCCACCCTATAGAATTAAAATCAATACTTAAGCTAAATCCAGACATAACAAAAACAGAATACGCTGTAATTAAAAGACCTGCTATCAGAATAAATTTAGGATTAATTTTGTTTACTAGCTTCCCAGCTAAAGGCATAGAAATTAAAGTAGCAACACCTCCAGGAGCTAAGACTAACCCAGCTAAATAAGCATTGTACCCTAGAAGCTGCTGCACATAAAGAGGAATCAAAACAATACTTCCAAAAAGCACAAAAAAAGAAATAAACTGTATAATATTTGCTGTTGAGAATGAAATATCTTTAAAAACACGTAAATTTAATACAGGTTCAGGATTTTTAAGTTCAACAATTATAAAAGCAATAAGACTAATTACTGAAATTAAAGTAAGCCGCATAATAAACGCAGAAGAAAACCAATCTTCTCTCTGCCCTTTATCTAGAACAATTTGTAGACAGCCTAACCCAATCACAATTAATGCTAACCCCCAATAATCTATTTTTGTTTTTATACGTTTCAAATACGGCGGATCTTTAATTACAAACCATAACATAATTACAGAAATAATACCTATAGGAATATTTATATAAAAAATCCAAGGCCATGACCAGTTATCTGTAATCCATCCTCCCAAAATCGGTCCTAAAATTGGTCCAACCATAACACCAACACCGAATATCGCCATCGCCATACCATACTCAGACGCTGGAAATGTCTCCAACAATATCGACTGAGAAATTGGTTGCAGCGCTCCTCCACCAATACCTTGAAGAATTCTAAAAAAAATCAGCATAGATAAAGTTCTAGAACTTCCGCACATAAAAGAACTAAACGTAAACAAAATAACAGAAGCAATAAGATATTTTTTCCTACCAAAAACACGACTTAACCAACCAGTAAGGGGAATTATTACAGCATTAGAAACAAGATAGGCAGTAATTGTCCAAGTTGATTCATCTAAACCTGCAGAAAGACTTCCACGGATATGATCAAGCGAAACATTAACAACTGAAGTATCTATAACTTCAAGCAGTGTAGGTAAAACAACCGCTAAAGCAACCAGCCACTTACTCATCTTTAGTTATAATAGTTGGGATACAAGACATACCAACGCGCAAAACTCGACTAGAAATTGATGATTTATCAAACGTAATTTTAACTGGTATTCTTTGCACGACTTTCACATAGTTACCCAAAGCATTCTCAGCAGGAAAAAGAGAAAAAACTGCACCTGTACCAGCCATAATACTATCAACTTTACCTATAAATTTTTTTCCAGGATATGTATCTATCTCTACAATTGTTTTCTGACCTACTTTCACATTTTTTAATTGCGTTTCCTTATAATTAGCAACAACCCAAATATCATCGAGAGCAACAACGGCCATAAGTGGAGCAACAGGCTGAATTTGATTTCCTTCTTCTACAGATTTTTTAGTTATATACCCATCAGAAGGAGCTAAAATTTTTGTATAAGACAAATTAGACTGTGCAATTTTTAAAGCAGCGTCTCGTTGGTTAACTAATGATTCCTCTAATTTTTTTACAGCTTTAGCTTTTTCAAACTGCTGTTGAGCTACTTGAAATTGTGCAACAGCTAAATTATAAGCCGTCAAAGTTTTCTCATGTTTTTCTTTGGCAATAACACCTTCTTTAAAAAGAGCTTGTGCTCTTTTTTTATCAAGCCCCGCCTGCTTTAAAGTAATAGCTTGAATTTCTAAATTTGCTTTGGCTGTTTTAACCCCAGCTTCTGCATCACTTAACTTAGCTTTTTCTGCATCAAGCGTAGCGCTGGCTTCATCCACTTTCAATTCATAATCAATAGGATCTATCTCAACTAAAATATCACCTTTTTTTACACTTTGATTATCATTCACATAAATTTTCTTCACAGTACCAGAAATTTTAGCTGCAATACTATGCACTCTCCCCTCAATATAAGCATCATCAGTAGATACTCGAGTCAAATTATGTATAAAATAAACAACAGCCGCAATTAAAAATATACTAACAGAAACGATAAAAACATGAAGCATATTTTTTTTACTGATATTTTTAGGATTCATCATTTATTTTTCTCCATCATTTCGTAAACTAACGCTAAATCTACTCCCATCGAATACATAAACTTGGCATAATTACGTTTTAACTCGTAATCATCGCTGTAATAATTTGTCTGGGCTTTAGTTTGCATTGTAATAGCTTCCAGAACTTCAGTTGCAGTTGCGCTGCCTTCAGTATATTTAATCCTAAAAAACCGTACATTTTCATCAGCTTGAATTAAAGCATCCTTGGCTACTAAAATTTTTTCATTAGCATCTTTAAACAACAGATAACTATTTTCTACTTCAAATTTTATATCTTCAATCAACTTCTCTTTTTGTTCATTAAGTTTTTTTTGTACTGCACGCTCTTTTAATAACTCTGCGCGAGCTGCGCCTCCATCATAAAGATTCATTTTTGCACCAACCCCTACAAAAGAGTTATTTTGATGCTGCTGATATTGATTTTCTGTATACTGATATCCACCATCAGCAAAAAAAACTGGAAAATTAGCAACTGCTTTTGCTCTTTCATTAAACTTTGAAGTTTTTATCTGTTCCTCAAAAAATTTAATTTCTGCCCGCTGACTTTGGGAATTACTCCAAGCAGTTTCCATATCTGGCAAAGACTGCGGCGGCATTAAAATATCCTTAACCTCAATATCTTGTCGCAATGGGTAATTTAAAATATTATTCAATAATGCCAAAGCCACTGATTTTTCATTATTTAAAACAATTAATTTTTGTTTAGCGTCAGCCAGCCTCACTTGAGCCGGCAGTAAATCATTCTTAACCACAACGCCCTGTTCAAATAAATGTTGAATATCATTTAAATAAGCTGTCAAAGACTCTACTTCTTTCTGAGCAACAATAACCATCTTATCTGTTTCCAACAAATTAAAATAAGCAGTGACAAATTCCAGAATTGCCAAACGTTTTACACTCTCAATATTGGCTTTTTGAGCAACAACATACTCTTTTGCTGCTTGATACTGAGAAATACTTTTTCCAAAATCAAACAAAGTCTGGTAAACACTCACACCATAAGATAACGGCTGTTTTTCTGCAGTAGTCATAATTTGAGAACCAGATTTTGCTGCTGATTTATACTGATAAAATTTTTTAGAAATATTTAAACTCACTTGAGGCAACAAAGCTGAACGAGCTAATAAAGAATCCTCTAAAGCAATATCTTGATCTAAAAGATTAACTTTAATCAACCGATTATCTTTTAAAACTGTCTGAATCCCGTCAGAAAGACTAATTAATTTTTGTTCTTTATTTTGTATAATCTGCTGACATGACTGACTATAAACAATTCTGCAGGATAAACTAAAAAACAAAAATAATAAACAAAAAATAAACCTATTTTTTTTATAAATCATATTTAATTACCACTTTTTATTTTAAACTTGTTGTAAACATAAGATATTCCTAAAAACAAACATCCTAAAACCATAAAAGTAATAATTTTAAAGATGATATTTAAATCTGAAAGATCAACCATAAATACTCTTACCAAAGTAATACCTAATAAAATAATACCACCGATACGTTCATTTTTATTCTCGTTAAAAAAACCTACTAGTATAATTAAAACGCTACTTAAACCTAAAACTAAAGATATCCACTGCGGATAAACGTAACTATGCACATTAAAAATAAGCACTAAAATTGAAGCAACTAAAAGTACATTTTCTTCTCCGTCTATCAATAACTCTTTTATCTTACTTTTTTGTAAATATTGTAGCGCATAATAAATTATAAAAAATGCTAAAACATTAAAACTAATAATAATCGGAATAAAACTTTCATATTCTAAATGATTGAATAAACTAATAAAAGTCGCAATTACTAAAACCATATAAGTATATGCTTTAAAACGAAAAGAAAAGACACTCAAGCTAAAATATATTAACGCCTGAAAATAAAATGCAGATGCTCTCCAAGAATCTAAAACCCAACTATTCACCCAAAATCCAAAAAAACAACAAGCTAAAAACGAAAAAACATAGTCAAATAACCGATCTAATTCATTAAAGTTATTTTTTGTTTTAAAACATTGAATTATAGCAAAAGATATCCCCATTGAAATTGCTGTTAAAAGATGGAAATAATCCTGCCATAATCTATGATTAAAAAACCACCAATTAATTATTTGAAAAAAAACATATACACCTAAACAATAACTTAAATACCGAAATACTTTTTCTCCAAACTTACTCCCTATAAATAAAAGCAAAGGCAACTCTAACATCCAAATAACTAACGAAATATTCGGTAAAAAATCTAACGATATAGAAAACGTTGCAAGAAAAACTCCTGCAGATAAATCACTAAGGTATAAATCTTTGTTATTTTTACTTCTCATCATTAAAGATAAAACCAAATATATTAAACCTTCTAAAAAGAAAAAATCAAACCTTCTATCAAAAAACAATTCATTTACTAAAGGATATGATAAAACATTATATATAATAATATTCCCAAAGTTAATCACTGCTAATGATTGAGAATACTGCTGATGATTCTGCGCCTTAATTAAATGGATACCAATTAAAAATACTAACCAATAACAAGAAATAAAAACCAAATTAAATAAATCCCCACTCATCTGGATAAGTTTAGGACTAATCCAAAAACCATGAAGAACATAAGTAACAACTATCCCAAATACTAAAATTTTAATCCATTGGAATTTATAAACAAAAAATAACATTAAAATAGCCAAAAATAAATTACTCACAATAGTAAAATAAGTGATATTACTTATTGTGGATGTCAAATAAGCCACTAAAAACGCAACTGCCATTAAAACTTCTGATTTATAATACAAAACATGCCGCATAATACCAAACACAACGATTAATAGTAAAAATAAATCTAGCTTCTGACTATTTATTATTTTAGTAGCAGGTAAATGATACATCGCATAGGTAGTAAAATAAATAATTGCCCAAGCTCCCCCCATAATTACCCTGCCATAATTCATCAAATTTTCTTTAACTTCCAGTTTCTTACCTATAAAAAATAAAATTACACCTATAATATACCCACAAATAATTTTCAATAATGGCCCAAAAAACTTAAAACTATAACTAATTAAAAACCCTACTCCCAAAGCAAATAAAACAACCCCAATTTTACTAAGCCACTTTTTCCCAAAATTCTCTTCGAAACTTGAATTTTTTGATTGACTAGTAATTGAAGATTCAAAAGTTTGAGATTGAACTTCCTCTTGACCACCAAGAGAAGTATCTTCCAAAGTTTCTGAAAGTTTATTTTTATCAACTTTAATTTCATTCTCAGCTTTAACCTTATCAGGCACATTTACAAGTTTATTAATCAATTTTTCTAAATTATCTAGTTTTTCTTCTTGCCGTTGCAAAGAATTTTCTAGATTTTCTAACCGTTTCTCAATAAACTTTTGATTATCATCCATAGCAACCCTTTATTCTTAAATTCTCTTGATAGTTAAAATTATTTTGTATCCACAAATCTAAAAATCGTAGGCGTACACGTACCTTTGCTAATAATCAAATATTCACAAGCTAAATCAGCGCCTTTTCTTATCCCAAGATTTTTTACATCTGTATTAGGATCAAGCCATTCTTTTCGTTCTTCTCTCACAAACTTAGGAAAATCTTCTATCCACCCAACACTTTGCCTTACATTAGCATCATCTGGAATAAAAACAAAAATAACTTCTAGTACATTGTAAGGTTTCACCCCAACTTCTTCGTTTACAATTTGTTTTATTTCCACAGATTTAATACGGCATCTTCCTCGGATAGATTCATAATTACAAACTCCACCGGCAACCACAGCAGTAGTATTATTATCTTGTGCAAAAGAAAATAACGGATAAAAAAACATTATTCCAAACAACACACACAATTTAATAATATAATTTTTCATTATTTACTCTCCTGATTTTGATTCAACATCATTAATGTTTTATCGCCTAACATGGTAACAGGAAGACGACCATCCCATTTTTTTATCCATTCTAAGGAAACAATCTGAGTATTCACCGTTGATTTAATCAATTCCTGTCTTCTAGATTCACCTTCCGCTTCTAAAATAACTGCTTCCTTATTCTGAGCAGCTTGCATTTTCTTATATTCTGCAGTTTTAATCTTCTGTTCTTCAATTTGTTTAGCCTCAACTACTCTATTAAATTCAGGAGTAAAATCAACATTTACAAGGTTAACTGTTTCAATAACTATAAAATACTCTTGTAATTTTGTACGTAAAGCTAATTCAATTGCATCTTTTAAATCTGCTCGTTTTACAATAATATTTTCTACAGTATATTGAGACACCAAAGATTTTGCAATTTCATTAGTTATAGGAATTATAATTTTTTCAGTATAATCTCTACCCACCTTGGTAAATATTTCATTTACCTTAGTATAATCCAAATGGTAATTTATTACTGTTTTCATTTTAACAAGCTGTAAATCTTTAGAAGCACATTCTTCAGTAATATCAATTCGTTGCGTCCTAATATCAAACACACTTAATTGTTCAACAATCGGTATTTTTATTTTAAAACCTGATTGAACTGTTTTCGTTGTACCTAAAGCCTGGTTAAAAATAACACCCACTTGTCCAACACCGATGACATAAAAACTTCCAAAGATAATAACTAAAAACATAATAGTAAAAAAAACTCTTATTGCCCACCCAATTACTAATTTAGCCTGTTTTTCTAATTCCATAAATATCCTCCATAATTAAATAAATATTATTTATCAATATATTAATTATCGGCGGATTTAATGTAGTCTTTAGAAACTAAAATAGGAAGAAAGACCTTTATCACTATCAACTTTTTTGGAAGGTTTTGGATTTACTGCACCAGCATCTCTAAGCATTTGTTCTATTTCAACGTGGTTACGCATTTGGGATTTAGATAAAGCTGTTTCTCCAGCACGTGATACGATATTTAAGTCAGCTTTTTTAGAAATAAGCAACTCTACAATTTCTTTTTTATCACTTTCAGCAATAATCAATAACGCAGTTTCTCCATTTTTATCTTTAGCATTTATATCTGCACCATTAGCCAGAAGCAATTCTGCTATTTCACGACGATCATAAGAAACAGCGACCATCAATGCAGTCTTGCCCTTATTATCCTTAACATTAACATTCACATTTTTTGACAAAAACAGTTCAACAATATCTAAACGGCCTTCGATTATAGCCAACATCAAAACAGTCTGACCTTTAACATCTACCGCATTAACATCAGCACCTTTCGCAAGAAGCAACTCAATCACTTCTTTACTCCCATACCTAAAACTAAGCATTAAAGCAGTCTGACCTTTCACATCTTTAAGATTAACATCTGCTCCACTATTAAGAAGAACATCTACAATATCTTTGCGTCCAGAAAAAACAGCAATCATCAAAGCAGTCTTACCCTCGTTATCTTGATGATTTATATTCGCACCATTAGATAATAATAATCCCACTACGTCTTTTTTTACATCTGCTGCAATTATCAAAGCATTCTTCCCATCATTATCCTGTACATTTATATCCGCACCTTTAGCCAAAAGCAGTTCAACTATCTCAATGCGCCCATAAAACACAGCTAACATTAAAGCTGTTTTTCCATAACTATTTTTTAAATTTATATCCGCACCCTTAGAAAGAAGAAGTTCTACAATTTCTTTATTGCCGTTTACCGAATCCATCAAAACAGTTTGGCCTTTACTGTTTTTTTCATTTACATCTGCACCTTTAGAAAGCAACAATTCTACTTCATCTTTTTTACCTTCAAATGCGGCAATCATTAAATCTGTTTTATCATCACTAACTTTTTCGATTAACTGAGGAAATTTATTTTTTTTAGATTGAGCGAATAGCAATCCATCAAAAACAAAAAAAAGTGAAATTAAAAACACAAAACTAATAATTGGATTTTTTTTATACATTAATTTTCCTGTAATTCCAATCTACAAAATTATTAATCACCATATATACTAGAAATTATTATACCTTCGATAGGAGTTTTGATTAGTCCAAGAATTGTCCAATAAATAACAACTGTAGAAGAAACAGTCATAAACGCATACGTAGAAAACATTCCTGGCAATACTCCAACAGCCCAGACACACAATCCAAAAACAAACCCTTTTGCAAATTTATTTTTTCCAGGAATTCCATTTTTCAACAATGCATAAATAAAAGCAAGTATTAAACTTAATAAAAAAATACCAAACATAAACATTGGACCAGGCCCACCATTCATCGGTTTCCAAACATTTACCGGCTCAATTTTATACACCCAGTTAAAAATTCCACCACAAGTAAGAGCACCAACAATCGCATTAAAAATAGTTACTACAATTCCAGCAATTATTAATTTACTTATTTTCATTTAAATCCCCCCATTGGATAGAATGTTCATCGTTTTTAATTTTACTGGCTCGGACGGAGCCTCGCGAGTGTCCATTTTTCTTTCCTAACATTCAGTTATTTGCAAAATACACTTATACTGGCTCGTACGGAGCCTCGCCAGTGTCCGTTTTTCTTTCCTAACATTCAGTTATTTGCAAAATACACTTACACTGGCTCGTACGGAGCCTCGCCAGTGTCCGTTTTTCTTTCCTAAATGTTACGAAAAAACATTTCCCGTTCGGGACTTATGTTTTTTCGTTATAGGTAGAAAAACGGAGAGTGAAGGATTTGAACCTTCGGTCATCTTACGACGACAACGGTTTTCGAGACCGCCGCATTCGACCACTCTGCCAACTCTCCATAATTTGTTTATAATCTTTCAATACTTTTAACAGATGCGGCAAGCCGCATTTCCTTCAGCTTCGCTTCAGGACGCCTCGCGCTTTGCGCTCGGCAGCGACCACTCTGCCAACTCTCCAAATTTACAAACTTTTTCCATCACTCCAAGCTGTACCAATACGTTGGCCAATAGACCAATAACCATTATCCGGCATACTTAAAACAAACGGCTTTAACTTTTCTATATCTGGATTTCCATCTTTCAAAAATTTATCTTCACTATAAACACCTACGATCTCTGCAATATACAAAGTATCAATATCAAACGGAACTATTTTTATCAACTTACATTCCATTGTTAACGGACACTCTTCAATCATTGGCGCATGCTTTAATTCACCATTAAAAGTTTTAAATAACTGTGATTTATCAACTTTTGCCCCGGAAACAATTCCGCAATAATCAACTTTTTTTACCAAATCCTCACTAGGAATATTAACACTAAACTCTTTATGTAACTCAATCCCTTGATTCGTAACATGTTTACCTAAAGCTACTCCGATTCTTGGGGGCTTAAAATCTACACGCGTAATCCAAGCAGCGGCTAAAAAATTAGCTTTACCATTTACCTCAGAACCAATTAATGTCATCGGCATAGGATAAATAAAACCATTATTCCCTAACTTCTTTTTAGTCATACTTTACTCCTTACTGCACTATAACTTTTTTATAAAACTCATCAATCTTCTGATTTAAACCTGCTTCATCTTTCAAATCTTTATGAAATAACGGTAAAGTTGGAATTTTATCTGGTTGAGCTTTTTTAGAAAAAACAGATACTTGTTTCAAAGCATTTGGAATCCCTGATAAATGCGACGTCCCAAAAATTCCTAACTTTTTTGTAGATACATCATATTTATTTAAAAAAGTCCTTACAGCTGGAGTAACATTACTAAACCAACCAGGAGTACCAATTAAAATAATATCATAATCTTTCGGTTCATGTGTTAAAGATCCTATCTCAGTAAGATTTCCCGTTGTGGCATCTTTCCCTGCAATAACCATATTAATCGGACCAACTCTATCTTTTTTGTCAATCAACTGCTCGAGATCAGCATTAAACTTTTGCGCTAACTTTTCAGCTACAAGTTTAGTGTGACCATCTCGAGAATAAAAGACAATCAATGTTTTAGGATTTTCTTGAGCAAAACTTAAAGTAAAACAAAAGAACACTAGAATTAAACTACCTAAAAATTTTTTTAGTATTTTCATTTTCTCCTCCAGTTAACAACTTATTTATTTTAACATACCAAAAAAGTTAGGCAAGAGTGATTATTACAAAACAAAAAAACTTTGCCCTAAATTACAAACAAAGTTTATATTTATATATTAATTTTTTCTTTTAACTTACAACGATTTAACCATTTCAAATTAATCTCAATATAAAACTACTCTTCTTCAATTTTAAAATCTATGCTATCAGGCCTATTGTATTGATTTTTTACTTCTTCATAAACTAAATTAGAAATTTCTTTTATTATATTAGCAAGCTGATCGAAATTTTTACCTTTTGTCATAACCCCAAGAATATAAGGATTTACAGAATCATAAATTATACCCACATCATGTAATTCTACCCCACTTTTATTATTAAACACCGACTCTCCAAATTTATGCGCAATTTTAATATTTTTTGGAATACCCGCAACAATTCCTTCCTTAAAATCAACGCCATCTAGATAAGATAACGCTTTCTCAGAGAATTTTTCATTTAAATATGATGCATTATATAATATACGAAAAATACTGGAATAAGTTTTAATAGAAACAAAATCACCCTTTTCTTGAAAAGTCTCAGTAAATAACCCTAAATTTAAAAAAACTTTTTTTAAAACACCTCTGTTTAAATCATTAGTTAAAAGAACAAATGCCTCATTGTCTGAATACAATATCATTCTTTCCACCAATTCTTCCACAGAATAAAATTTGTCTCTTTCCAATCTTTTTAAAGGTTTATAATACTGTCTAGTTATTTCTAAGGATACCGGGGTTTTAATCTTTTTATTCAAATAATCCGGATTAGTTTCGGCAAATTTAAAAACAGATAACATTAAAGGAACTTTTAACAAACTCGCAGGCGCAAACAACTCTTTTTCGTTGATACCAAACCATAATCCATCATTAAGACTCCTAAAATAAAACGATACAAATTCAACTTCACCTTTTTCTATTTCCGTATCAATGTAATTTTTTATTTTATATTTAAAATTATGTAGCTCCTTAAATTTTACCTGCTTTCTTAAAGGATTTAATAATTCACTATCGAATTTTATCGGATATCTAATAACCTTATAATTAAAGAAAAGAAAAAATAAAACCTCAAGTACAATCAAAATAAAAAAAATTAAAACTAAATTCACTAATTTTTTTTTCATTTTAAAATTCTCCTTATTTGTAACATTTTTTAATCTAAGG
>CAYQXW010000044.1:0-12021 GCA_964421615.1 uncultured Planctomycetales bacterium | reverse complement strand
CTCCTGCTGCTGCGGAATATCCTTTATAATTTGCATGTAATGCTCCACCTGTCTGCACATCTAAATTCCCACTTATATTTAAATTCAATCTTGCTGTACTAACACCTGCAACTTGACTTAAAGCAGCACCCGATTTTATTGTTAAATTCGTTAAATTAAATGATGTACTAACTGTTAAATTTTGAAACTCTAAATATGAATTTATATCTAATATTAAATCTGTTAATGTTGTTAATCCTTTCAAAGTTCCTGTACTATACACATACATTTGAGCAGACTGACCCAAAGTAAATAATGTTAAAGGAGTGTTAAATGTTCCATAATTGTAAATATAAAATGAGGTTATAGTATGATTTTCTGGTAAATTAAAAGTTACAGACGGTTGTATATTCAAACTTCCATTGGTTATACCTGTAAAACTATTAACAACAGATATCAATTTACCAGTAGGAATCACATAATTTGCATATCCTTTTATCGTAACATTATCTACTGTTAAATTAGTAGGTGTTATCTGGCGTGTCTCATTTCCATTGCCACCATTATTATCTATAATCAAATCTCCATTGGCAGCGCTTGATGTTTTCAAAAATACGGTACCTGCTCCTCCATAACCAGGACCAGCTCCATATGCAGTTATACTTCCTGAATGTGTTCTAGTTGTATAATATATAGCTATTCTTCCACCACCACCTCCACCGGCATTACCTGCAGATCCACCTCCACCATTACCGGTTGCTCCTCCATTAGCAAGTATTGATCCGGCACCAGCTAATGTTCCCGTTGTTATATATATTGATCCACCTGATCCGCCTCCTGAGTAATTCCATCCATAAGCTCCATTCTGACCATTAGCGGTTATATTTCCATTAACTGTAGTTATTCCACCTACTGTTAGTTTTATTGATCCTCCACCTGCTCCTCCTACACTAGAATAACCACCACCGCCACCCGATCCTAAATCCGTTGGCTCTGTTATACTTCCATAACTGGTCAAATCTTGTGCTGTTAATAAACTATTACCACCTTTACCTCCATAACTTCCACCATCACCATTTTGACCACTAGTAGTTCCTCTTCCTGTTCCTGTTCCTACCGCTCTATCGGCTCCTCCTGCATATCCTTTATAATTAACATTTATTGTTGAAGTAGCTTGTAAATTCAAATTACCTGACACGTTTAGATTTAATATTGATGGACTAGCATTAGCATTATGACTTAAACTAGCTCCATTTTTCATAGTAAGATTATTTAAATTAAATGAAGCACTGGCTGTTAAATTTTGAAATTCTATATATGCATTTTGATCTATAGTTAAATCTGTTATACCTAAAATACTAGCTCCGCTATAAACGTAAATTCTAGAACCAAAACTTAAAGTAAAAATAGGATTTAAAACAACAAAATTTCCATAATTATAAACATTAAAAGCATTTAAAGTACTATTTACTGGCAAATTAAAAGTTACAGACGGTTGTATATTCAAACTTCCATTAGTCTGGCCTGTAAAACTATTAACAACAGATATCAATTTACCAGTAGGAATCACATAATTTGCATATCCTTTTATCGTAACATTATCTACTGTTAAATTAGTAGGTGTTATCTGGCGTGTCTCATTTCCATTGCCACCATTATTATCTATAATCAAATCTCCATTGGCAGCGCTTGATGTTTTCAAAAATACGGTACCTGCTCCTCCATAACCAGGACCAGCTCCATATGCAGTTATACTTCCTGAATGTGTTCTAGTTGTATAATATATAGCTATTCTTCCACCACCACCTCCACCGGCATTACCTGCAGATCCACCTCCACCATTACCGGTTGCTCCTCCATTAGCAAGTATTGATCCGGCACCAGCTAATGTTCCCGTTGTTATATATATTGATCCACCTGATCCGCCTCCTGAGTAATTCCATCCATAAGCTCCATTCTGACCATTAGCGGTTATATTTCCATTAACTGTAGTTATTCCACCTACTGTTAGTTTTATTGATCCTCCACCTGCTCCTCCTACACTAGAATAACCACCACCGCCACCCGATCCTAAATCCGTTGGCTCTGTTATACTTCCATAACTGGTCAAATCTTGTGCTGTTAATAAACTATTACCACCTTTACCTCCATAACTTCCACCATCACCATTTTGACCACTAGTAGTTCCTCTTCCTGTTCCTGTTCCTACCGCTCTATCGGCTCCTCCTGCATATCCTTTATAATTAACACTAATAGTACCAGTATTCGAAACAGTTAAATTTCCTAAAACATTTAAAACTGCTCCTGTCACCTGAGAATCATGTGTCACTGTTCCATTTATAGTCGCATCCCCAATAACATTTAACTGTGCATTAAGAACCAAAGTTGCTCCAGTACCTACTGTCAAAGCAGAAGCAATTGATGCTGAATTAACTACCACATATCCATTATTCGGAATCACTAAAGGTCTAGCTATCGTTACACCTGGATAAGAAGTATTATCTACATTACCCGAAGTATCCTTTACAGTAGAAGCCGGATTTACTGTATACCCTGTAGAATCTGTCTGCGCAGCAGTTAAAGTTACGGTTAATTTTTTCTTATCTTCACTCAAAGATAAAGTTGGCACCGTAGTTTGACTAAAAAATCGCAAAGAAGGAGCCAAACTAAAACTTTGTGTTTTTTCTGTAATCGTAGGTTGAAACCCAACTTTTCTTAAAATAAGATTATCGAATTCAAAAGCCTGATTAGCATTGGACAATCCAAATCCTCTTAACGGAGTTTCGGTAGAATTAGTACTCTGATACCATAAAGACCAACTGAGCCCATTATTGGTACTCACATAATAATCACATCCCGCAGCTTTTAAAACCATTAACATTTTATAAGTCTGCCCTACAGTCCAAGCAATCTGATTAATAGCTCTATCTGTTCCATCTTCATAAATTTCACTAGTTGCAGCAGTAGTATTACAATAATAAGCATATACTAAATCCGTATAACTGGTACCTGTCCCTGGGTCATGAAAACCCATCATAACTGAGCTAATTGCAGTAAGAGGTTTAAAATCAAAAATTAAATATAAATCATCTCTTATGGAAGTTGATTTAGAATACACTCCGTTTGAACCCCAAGCTCCACTTCCACCGGTTGCTACTAATTTTCCACCTGCAACATTCAAATAATTACCATTATCATATTCAGTCCATACATTGGTATCAATGGTTCCTCCTGAAAAATCATCAAACAAATCAAAAGTATTTGTACCATTACTTGCTGCAGAAGCAGAAGGATTTCCATAATACATATAAATAGTTTTTCCTGCTAAAGGAATACTTGGGATCTTCACATAAATATAAGTAGCTGAAGTATTAATTCCATAAGTTTTATATGGCCATTCTGTAGCATTGGATTCTAAATAATAGCTTAAAAGCGTGGTGCCATCAGAATCTGTAAAACGAATATCTGAACCATCCGCTTTCATTAATCCACGATCAATTAAATCTTTAGTATCAATTCTTAATTGAATTTGATAATTTTGTAAAATTTTATACTTAGGATTTGAAACATTTATTACCGTACGATAAGACCATCCGGATAATGCATTAGATGCAGTTTCACTTAGTTGCACCCCACCTATAATTGCAGATGGTTCTGGAGAACTATACAATCTTACTCTCATGTTATCTATTTCTACATTCTGGGAATAACTTGCAAATCCAACTTTTAAATTAGCTTCACTAGAATAACTTGAATCATACCAATTGGTCCAGTTAAAACCACCATCAGTACTATATTGATAAGTATTTCCTGCCGCAGTTTTTAAAAGCATCCTTATTTTATACTGCGTTCCCGCTGTCCAATCTTTTGCTACTGTACCTCTATTAACATTATCTTCATATACATCATCAGTACCTGCGGCATTTAAACGCATTCCATAAATATACTCTGATAAAGCAAAATCTCCTATTGCAGAATAAGTACCATCGGCATCGATCCAACCCAAAACACCTTCACTAGCACTAATTGGTTTAAAATCCATTTCTAACGCATAACCATTAGCGCGAGCAAAACTAGTTTTAGAAACAATACCTGGATTTCCCCAAGCTGAAGCTCCACTAGAAGTATAAAGTTTATTATTCCTTAAATACATATAATTCGCTGTATCATACTTATACCAGTTATTTATTGTATCCACAAATCCAGGTAAAGGAACATTATCAAAATTATCAAAAAAAGCAAACACATTACTACCTTTTCCTACATTAGCCGCTAATGATTTACCATAATACATATAAATTGTTGTCGTCGTAGAAGCAGCAACACTTGGAATTTTTACCCAAATTCTAGAAGTTCCTGTATTGGTCCATGTTTCAATCCAATAATCTAAAAGAGCCGTTCCATCATTAGCTGCAAATCTAATATCCGAACCATTTGAATTAACATTAGTATAAGGGTTACCCATAATACCAGTGGTTAAAGTAACTAAAACAGGATAATCAGTTAATGTATTAGAATTACTGCTATTATCAATGGTTATTACTCTACGATAAGGATAAACTCCCGCCGCCTGATTAACCACTAAAGCATTATCCAAATCTCCAGGATTAGAATTTGTAAAAGTAGCAATATTCATAGGATTACTAAAAATAAATGTTAAAACATCTCCTATGCTTTGGGCTTTGCCATCAGAATCGATATCTGTAGTTAAACCCGCATATTGCAAAACCGGACCTGTTGTTTGCCCATTCCAATAAGTAATAGGCGTTCCTAACTGTTGATATGCATAATTACCACTAATATCTTTAACTGCTGTTGCCGTTAACGCAATACTTAAAGTACCTCCAGCATCTTTCCACTGACCAATTTGATCCATATGAGCAGCAGTTAAAACAAAATTAACTGTCATATCACTGATACCAGAAGCAGTTTCCGTTAAAACAAATGAACCTGCAGGATTAACCGGATCATCCTGTAATGTAAATTGCGCAGGCACTGCCGTAGTATAATCCATATTCTCATTGAAAGTTACTGATAAAACTCCAGTTGCAGGATTATAGGCAGAACTACTATATCTGGGTCTTTCAGTATCTTTTGTCCAAGAGCCAATTTCTGTTGCAACCTGGGCTGCATTATAAATTCCGCTTAAATTTTTTACGGCTGTATCGCTTAAAGCAATATTTAAAGTTTTAGCTGTTGCTCCCCAATTAGCAATTGCATCACGATGCGCATCAGTTAAAACAAAAGTAACCGTTGCTGTACTACTACCTTGGGCAACCTCAGTTAAAACAAAAGAAGATGTTGGCGTAGAAGCATCATCTTGTAAAGTAATTTGTCCCGAGTTTACTGTCGTTGTATCTACACTTTCGTTAAAAGTTACTACTAACTGTTTAGAAATATGCGAATACGTTGCCGAAGAAAACTGTGGTTTTGCAGCAATAGTAATTGAACTTTGTGTTCCTGTAATACTCTCAGTTCCTATATCAGTAGCAGTAACAGTTTGTTCTCCTGCTGTTTTAAAACTTACACTATCAACAAAAGTATGTTCTCCTTTATCTAAAGCTGTAAAAGTATAATCTTCAGTAGTTGTCGGTAAAGTTGCTAAAACATCACTAGAAGTAAAATGTATTGTCCCAGTATAAGTTGGATTAATTTTTCCACTTGCATCTTTTGCACGTACAATAACCGAAGAAACAACATCAATACCTAATGGATCAGTTATACCTGAAACTTCTAATTGAGTAACTGCCCCAGATAAATTCGTAGTTCCGGTTCCACCTGAAACATAACCTGTTCCACCAATAACATTAATATTGCCCGCGGGCAATGTGCTAGTAGTGTAATATGCCGCAATTCTACCACCTGCACCACCACCACCGCTATCATCACCATTGCCACCATTTGCTGTAATATATCCTGATCCGGCCAAAGTATTAGTAACTATATAAATAGATCCACCGGATCCACCACCACCATCATCAGTAGTATCCACTCCATCTGCTTGCCCATTAGTTCCATTAGAACTAATTTTTCCATCACAAGTTAAAGTTGTTGTAACATTTAATTTTATATAACCGCCTCCATTACCACCATTTTTACTATTTCCTGCACCACCACCTGAACCTAAAGCTATTGGGGCAGTTAAAGATCCATAACTTGCTCCACCAGCATCACCTTGTGCATCAGAACCACCCGCTGTTCCGTGACCCGCTCCAGCACCAGATCGATCTGTTAAATGCAATCCTTTTCCAGGGCCAGCTCCATTACCATAAGACACCCCACCAACATAACCTTTACCATCAGCAGAAATTTTACCTTCACTCGCTGCGGTATAATCTGCTGTTATAACAACACCAGAAGCAGGAGCAACACTAAATGTCACATCTCCAGTAGTATTGTTAATTGTATAATCTACATCTCTAGTTTTTTGAACAGCATCTAAATAAATTTTTTCCGAAGCTGCTGTAATTGGAAAACTTTTACTTGGATCATGACCTATTCCAGTTCCTAATCTAAAAATAGTCGTAGAATCATCTCCTACTCCTATTTCATCTGCCGTCACTGCAGCTGCATATAAAGTTAATCTTTGAGCGTTAAGGGTAACGCCTGTGCCTGCGGAAGTATCAGAAGCAAGGGTCAATGTAACATTCGGCGGAATAATTACATGGCTTGTTGAATAATCATACGTACCTGGGGTCCAGGTAGTATCATCACTAACAATATAATCTGCTGCCAGAATAAAATTTATCGGCAGTAAAGAAAACAAAAGACTCAACCACAGCTTGCGCTTCTTAAAACAAGATTTGTAAGTATTGGCTTTTTTCATATTTATCCAAAAACAATAGAGCCGGCTTTGCCCTTATCAAAACCGTCACCACCGTTTACATTTAAGATGCCTTTTACAGCACCTTGACCCTTAATATAGATTCTTCCGCCGCCACCGCCTCCGCCAGACTTGTGGCCAGAACCTCCGATTGCCAAAACTTCTGCTCCTACTCCTCCAAAATTTCCTGCAGTCAAATAAATAGAACCACCTGCTCCACCACCTGCATCTGACTGTCCAGAAATGTCAATTCCGCCATCCGCACCATTAGCTGAAATTTTTCCATATATTTTAAAATTATTCACTGCATTTAATTTAATTATTCCACCACCTGCTCCACCACGAGTTTCTTTCCCACCTGCTCCACCGCTACCAAAATCTACTGGATCTTTTGCATCACCATAACTAACAGATTCTAAATCATTATTTTTAGAATCTCCTCCTAAACCTGCATGACTACCACCTGTTCCAGCACCCTGAATATTATCATAAACACCAACAGAAACTCCTTTACCGGCTTCTTTAGAACCACCGCCTGCAAATCCTTTACCATCTACAAAAACTTGACCGCCTTTTTTTACAGTAATATTGTTGGCACTAAAATCTAAAATATAACCTTTAACATTTTTGTTTTCTGAATGACTCAATAACCCAGAATCTTCAACAACTAAATCACCAGCTATTTTTAAAGCAATTTTACTTTCCTGAATTAATACTCCGCCTTTTCTAATTATTAGATTTCCACTTTCAGGATTAATTTTATTTCTTAAAATAACAACGGTTGTATTATCTCCTACACCATCACCAATAATTAAACTTCTAAAAGCAATTTCTTTATCTACATAAATAATGGCATTTTTTTCAATAATAGCTTCTGTCATTAAATCCGGAACCTGTTTACTTTCCCAATTTGCAGCTGTATGCCAATTACCTTTACCTTCAATAATATACTCTCCAACTTTTTTTGATTTTTCAATTTTAAATGAAGAGTCAGAAGTATCAAAAACTGTTTTATCAAGACTATCAGAAATTTTTACTAACGCCTTATCCGCTTTAATTTTAGGAATTGACCATTCAAAAGTTCCTTTATTTAAAACATCTGCTTTTATTAAAGTAAAGGTTTTTCCATTATCTACTGAATATTCTAAATTAAAAGTATAATTAGGATCATAATCTGTGGCACTCCAGGTAATTTTTTGATTTTCTTCTCCTGCAAAAACTTCTTTTCCATTTGGAGATATCAAAGTAATTTTACCTAACCTTAAATCAAAAATAACTTTCTTTAGCTCAGCCACTTTTCCATTAGTATCTGAATTTAAATTTGCTTTCCAAATCAATTTATTGCCACTAGTAAAATCTTTTTTCGATAAATAATAATATTTTAATTTTTCTATAGAATTAGTATAATTTTCTCCATTATCTAAAGAAAAATTTAAATTAATAAGTTCATTAACATTATTTGCTCCATCAAAATTTGAAATTAAAATTCTAGGAAAAATATCCAACACCACAACCTGAGAAATATACTGTCCAGACATTTGATTTGGAATAAGCATTAATCGACCAGCCTCATTAACATAAGAATTACTAAAAATAGGCATTTCTAATATTTCAGCTTTTTGTTCTTTTAAATTTGCATCAATTGTAGGATCCTGCACCGCTTTTTTTCTTGCTCTTATCCAATCACAATCTAATTTTTCACTAGCATTAATTCCAACAAACCCTTCATCTACTGCTTCTTGATTACTACGCAAATTACTTTTACCATTTTCATCTATAACTTGCAAATCAACAACCTGTGAATCTATTTTAAAATTCTTATCATAAATTTTAGCTTTACCTATTTTTAATACTCCATTATTAACTATACAAAACCCCCCCTTATCTTTAGAAATAACCCAACCTGAATTTTCTAAAGTATTATCTGAAAAATCATCATAATAATCAAAAGTATCAACGGCAGAAGAAAAACTTTCAGCTTCACTATTTCCATAATACAGATAAACATCTACACCCTCTGGGGATATAAAAGGAACTTTAACCCAAACATTAGCAATTTTTAAATTAGATTCTTCTGTAATTTCTTCAATAAAATACTTTAAATTGGTTATTCCATCCGCTGCTATAAAACGAATATCTCTAAAATCAGAAGTTACAAAATCATCACAAAAAACATCTGCTTTTTCACTATCTGTTTTAGAAAATTTACCGGTTGCTAATTTAACTTTTATCTGAAAATTTTGTAGATCTATACCATTAGAATTAAATACCTTAATTTTCTTTCTAAATTTAAAACCTCCAACATCGGAATTTCCAAAATTATAAATTTTAGTATTCTGACAAGTATAAACAATTTTTACACTAGAAAGCTTACTATTTTGCCCAAAAATTGCTCTCCATCTAATACTTTTACCAACATTGAAACCAGAAGTGATTGGAACAGAATTAGCGGCTTTAACATAAGTTACTCCCCCATCAGCACTTAACTCTATAATTACATTTCCTTTAGATTCCCAATTAACAGAAAAAGAAGAAATATTGGATTCAGCCCCCACAGAATTATTAATTTCAAAAAAACCATTAATATCACATTCCAACTCTCCTAAATTATTAACTTTTATATCCCTAATAATTCCACTATCTTTAAGAATAAAATCTCCTTTACCATCAGCCCGCCAAGATACCCCTGAATTAAAAACTATCGCATCAGGACTTGCAAAAACTGAACCTGTCATTGTCATTAAAAACAACCCTAATAAAGAGATTAATTTTTTCATATGCCTTCCTAATTTAGTAAAACAGCCTTTGGTTCAATAGCCGAATACGGCCTTACTCTCACCCAATCAAAAAAAACACTACCGCCGTTATACAAATTACTAACTGCTTTTAACTCAAAAGTTCTAAAATCACTAACATTTGAATCTAAAAACCGATTTTCTGCTTCCTTTTTATATTCAGAATTTAGCCTTTCAAAAATTATTTCTTCATTATTAAAAACAACCTTAAAAATATATTCATTTAAAAAATTAATCGCTGAGCCAGAATTAAGTTTTACAACATTATTTATAGCAATTGTATGCTCTGCACCGGAATAAGCGGAAGAAAAAACTGACTCTTCATGAACAAAAGTCGATTTTGTAGAAAAACTTTTAATATTTGCCGAAATTGCGCTATTTTCTTGAGCTTTAGCTTTAAATTCTAAAATTGCTTCTTTAGTCTTAAAATTTTTAGCTTCTAAAGTAACATTTTTTAATTCAACCCATCCATCATTAACAAAAATTTTACTATTTAAATCAGTTTTAGACCCCCATTTATTCGAATCTATAGAATTTATAGAAAAATCCTCAAAAAATAAGAATACTTTTCCAAAATCTGAAGCATCATTTCCCAAACGATTACCATAATATAGGAATATATTAAGACCTTCTTTTGGCAATTCAGGAATTTTTACCCAAAAATCTGCAGAAACAGGCAATCCATTTTTCAGATAAACCTTTTCTAGACAATAACTTAAATAAGTTTGCCCATCAATCCCAACAAAGCGAACATCTTTAAAATTTTCTTCTAACCCTTTTTGAGCATACAAATCAATCCCTAAATTCAATTTTACAGGGTAATTATACAAAATTTTACCAACACCACTAATATTTAAAGACATTTTAAATTTAAAATTAGCTAAGTCATTGTTAATAAACAACTTATTAACACCTGAAGTATCTTTATACCCTAAGGTTAATGTTTTTAATACACTATTTTCTGAAATTTGAGCTTTAAATCTTAAAGAATTACCTGGAAGGAAATTTGATTCTAATACTTGACCATTTATAATTTCTGTGTAGGAATTGCCGGAATTAGCACTAACTTGAACATTTACTTGTCCTTCTGAATCCCAAAAAGCAAAAATTTTTTCAATTGTTCCACTAGTATTTATAATATCTGAGATAAATGTATCTGGGCCACATATATTTACGTTAAAAAGGTAAGGTGCTTGAGAGGCCGAATTCTCTTTTGCAAGTGACTGGAAGTTCTGGCTTAAGGTTAAACCCAAAATTAAAATGCTCATCATTAGCATACGCATTTTTCCACCCTAGAATAATATAACTTATAGGGGTTTATACCTCAATGGCCAACATACTCATTTTAATTGCACAAAATACTCAATTTAAGTGTTTTGAACACACAATAGGAAAATTTTTCTTTTGTTTATGCAATTTTGGCTTTTTTTGTAAGAGCTATTGCTATTTATTGTAAGAATAAAAAAAATTAAATACAGAAAATACTACAATTATGTAGTAGCAATTTTTCTGCCATTATCATTCTTAAGTATCGGCTTAATATAATAAAACTAAAGAAAAATTAAATAAAATTTATTAACCCTGACGAGAATCTATTATTTTATTTTCAATAGCATATTTTATTAAATCACTAGTTTTATGCAAATTTAATTTTTTTAACACAATATTTTTATGATTTTCTACTGTTCTACGGCTTAAAAATAAAATTTCCGCAATTTCTTTTGACGTTTTCCCCTCAGCGCACAAACGAATAATATCTAATTCGCGATCACTAAAAAACTTACTATAAGAAACTTTATCACTATTTTCACTAATAACTTCTGTAACATAATCCACAACGGAAGCACCTAAATAAGTTTTATTATCCATTACTCTATTTATCGCCGGAACTAATTCATCTACAACATTTTCTTTATTAATATACCCTTCAACTCCTAATCTAACAGCTTTTATAACATATGCTCCCATTTTATGCACTGTAATCATAATAATTTTTGTTTGAGCAGAAACCTTTTTTATTCTAGTAACGATATCTAAGCCACTCAAGCTTCCCAAAGAAACATCTAATAATACAATATCAGGTTTTAACTGTTCAATTTTTTCTAGAGCTTCTTGTGCACTATTCGCTTCTCCACAGACAAAAAATTCCGCAAAAGAAGCTAATAAACTCTTAATACCTTCTCGAATAATATCATGATCATCTACAATTAAAATTTTTATCATTTTTTTAAACAGGCATTTTTACAATTACAACCAAACCTTTTCCCAAAGAAGTATTTATTTTCATTTCACCGTCTAATAATTCAACTCTTTCTTTTAAACCCAATAATCCTAATTTAAACCTATCACTATTTCTTCTATTAAACTGCCCTTCAACATCCTCAAATTTAAACCCTTTTCCGTCATCTTCATAATAGAAATTAA
>CAYQXW010000043.1:0-12059 GCA_964421615.1 uncultured Planctomycetales bacterium | reverse complement strand
AACTTTAGTGTGTTGTGGTAAGGATATGCAAAAAATCGAAGAAAAGAAAGAGAGTAAATAATATGTCAAAATCAATTAAGGGGACAAAGACTGAACAGAATCTTTTAAAATCTTTTGCCGGTGAATCACAGGCGAGAAATCGTTATACGTATTTTGCAAGTGTAGCGAGAAAAGAAGGGCTGGAACAGATTGCAAATATTTTTATGGAAACTGCAGAAAATGAAAAAGAACACGCAAAAGTATTTTTTAAATTTTTAGAAGGTGGTGATTTAGAAATTACTGCTTCTTATCCAGCAGGTATGATACAAGATACCAAAGCTAATTTGGAAGCTTCTGCAGCTGGTGAAAATATGGAATGGACTATTATTTACAGTGATTTTGCGAAGGTGGCTAAAGATGAAGGTTTTCCAGAGGTTGCAAGAGCGTTTGAGCAGATCGCTAAGGTAGAAAAATTTCATGAGTCTAGATATCGCAGGTTGGTTAATAATATTGTTAACGGAGAAGTTTTTAAAAAGAAACAGTCAGTAAAATGGCATTGTATTAACTGTGGATATGTTATAGATTCTATGGAAGCTCCTAAAGAATGTCCTGCTTGTAAACATCCGCAATCATTTTATGAAGTATTAGCAGAAAATTTCTAATAAATAGAATATCTTAGATATTAAGGGGACGGTTTAAACCGTTCCCTTTTTTTATTGACTAGATTCTTCTTTGGTGTTATTCTTTTTAAAAAAGTAACACCAAGAAAGAAGATTATATGCATATACCAGATGGATATTTAGGGCCGTCTACTTTTAGTTTTTTTTATGTAGTTATGTTGCCCATATGGGTGGCAGTTTCAAAGTTTCTTAAAAAAAATTTACAGAGAAAACAGGTTCCTTATTTAGCTTTATCAGCTGCGTTTACTTTTGTCATTATGATGTTTAATATTCCTATTCCAGGAGGTTCTACTGGGCATGCTGTAGGGGCAGTTATGGTTGCAATTATTTTAGGTCCTGCTGCGGCTTGTATGGTTGTTACGGTTGCATTATTTATTCAAGCTTTATTGTTTGGGGATGGCGGAATTACATCTTTTGCCGCTAATTGTTTTAATCTGGCGTTTATTATGCCGTTTTGCGGTTATTATATTTATCGTTTGTTGTTTGAAAAAATTTTTAAGCATAAATTAGTTTTATCTGCAGGTGTTGCCGCCTATTTAGGGTTAAATATAGCTGCTTTATTTACTGCCATTGAATTTGGGATTCAACCTTTGTTATATAAAAATGCTGTTGGAAATGCAATTTATTGTCCATATGGGCTAAATGTGTCTATTCCTGCGATGATGTTGGAACATCTACTATTGTTTGGTATTGTGGAAGCAGTAGTCACTGCTTCGGTTCTCAATTATATTAAGAAACAAAAAGTGGATTTATTTTTTAATGAGAATAGAAATGAAAATAATAAATAAACTTTGGCTTGGAATTTTTTTTCTAATTTTATTTTCTCCTTTAGGTGTATTTATTCCTATGATTAGCAAAGCAGGTGTTGCGTGGGGCGAATGGTCTGGTGAGGAAATTAAAGAATTGATTGGGTATATTCCTAAAGGTTTAGAAAAATTATCTTCAATTTGGAAATCGCCAATTCCTGATTACAATTTTAGAATTTGGGAGTCCAAAGGATTAGTATTTTCTAGTTTTGCTTATATAATATCTGCTATATTTGGAGTTATAATGGTAGCTTTGTTATGTTATTTGTTAAGTAAATATCTAGTTAGTAAGAAAAATGATGATTAAAAAAAATAATAAGTTTATAGAACGTTCAATTTTGAGCGTTTTAGGTTTTTTTAAAGATTGTTTAATAAATAACTCTTTTATTGAAAAAACAGGTTTTTTGCAATGCTTAAATCCGAAAGCTAAAGTATTTTTTTTGTTAATGATTTTGTTGTTGCTTAGTTTCACGCAGAGCATAAATAAATTTGTTTTCTTATCTTGTATTTGTCTGGCATTAGTTTTTTTATCTAAAATAAATTTATTTTATTTTTTGTGGAGAAGTTTATTTTTTATCCCATTATTTTCGTTAGTAATTATTTTGCCTAATATTCTTGATGTTTTTTCTCCAGGGAAAGTAATTTTAAGTTTTAAAATTTTTGATATTTATTTTAATGTAACGCAAGAAGGAATTCACAAATCTTTAATTTTTGTACTTAGGGTTAGTTTATCTGTTAGTTATGTTATTTTAATTAATATTACTACGGCACATTTGAGATTACTAAAAGCTATTAAATCTTTTGGCGTTTCAGCATTATTTGTTGAAATTATGAGAATGACTTATAGATATATTCATATTTTTGTGCAAGCTATTGAAAATATGTATTTAGCGATTAAAAGCCGTACCGGAAGCAATATTCCAGTTCATCAAGGACAAAAAGTTGTAGTTTGGAATATTGCTGCTTTTTGGAATCGTACGGAAAATTTAAATCAACAGGTTTTTAATGCAATGCTCTCCAGAGGATATAAAGGGGAAGTTCTTGTTTTTGAAGAAGAAAAATTGCAATTTAACGATATAGTTTTTTTATTAATAAGTTTAATTTTGTGTTTAATAATTTTTTTTAGCAAATTATGAGTGAAATTATTTTTAAATTAGAAAAAGTACAGTTCTCTTATTTGGGAAAATTTCTAGCTTTAAATGATGTGAGCTTTGAAGTTTTAAAAGGCCAAAGTATTGCGATAATTGGTGCTAATGGAACTGGGAAGTCTACGTTATTGCAAATGTTAGATGGTTTAATTTATCCGGATAAAGGAATATTTACTGCTTTTGGAAGGAAGATTAATTCAAAAATATTTGATGATAAAGAGTTTAATTTGTTTTTCCGTTCTAAGGTTGGGTTTGTTTTTCAAAACCCTGAAATACAATTATTTTGTCCGACAGTTAAAGAAGATATTTTGTTTGCTCCTCTGAATTTTGGCATGAGCAAAAGCGAGATTAATAAAAAATTAGAAAAAGTTGTAACTTTCTTAAATTTGGCCGATCTATTATATAGGCAACCACATCAATTAAGTATTGGTGAAAAAAAGAAGGTGGCTATAGCTTCTGTTTTAATTTATGAGCCAGAGGTTATTATTTTTGATGAGCCTACTGCTGGGCTTGATCCTAAAACAACTCGGCAGATAATAAATATTATTATAAAGAAGCGTGAAGAAAAAAGTACAGTTATTACTAGTACGCATGATTTGCATATAATTAATGAAATTGCGCAATTAGCCTGTGTTTTTAACGAGAAAAAAAGTATTGAGAAGGTGATTGCTCCTATTGATTTAATGAAAGATGAACAGTTTTTACATGATAATAATTTAATGCATATTCATACTCATAAACATAATGGTGTTGTGCATAGTCATATGCATAAACATTTAGAATGAAATTTCAAAATAAGGCAAAATGGTAAATTTACTATTTTTAATTGTATTTGTGGCTATTGGTATTTTTATATATAAATTTGTACTACAAAAAAAAGAGTCTACTAAAATAACTCAACCTGTTACTCCGCCAACTCCAGAAGTTGTTCCAGAACATCTTCCAGAACAAGAGTTACAAACTAAAATTTGGCTTGAAGAGGAAACGGCTTTTATTTTTCGTCTTAATGAAAAAATTTATTTAGCTTCTGATCGAGAGCCTGTCGGTCGTTATCTTGTAGAAGAAGTTTTTAAATTTATGAATGCAAGTGTTTGTGCTTTATTTTTAGTTGATGATAAAACTGATAGTTTAATTGTTGAACATGTAGTGGGCATAGATGAAAGTGATGTAAGAAAGTTAGCTTTAGCAAAAGGCGAAAGTATTTCTGGATTAGTTTTAAATAATAAAGAGCATTTGCTTATTAATGATTTAGAGAAAAATTTTTATTATAAAACTATAAATAAAGAGAGTTATCTGAAAAATTCTTTTATTAGCGTGCCTTTGCTTTTAAAAGGAGAAGGTATTGGAGTTTTGAATGTAGCAAATAAAAAGAATAATGAAGGGTTTAATAAAAGAGACCTGGAATTTTTGCTGAATGTTTCTAGAATCGGGGCTTTAGCTTTTCAGAATGCAAAATTGCATACACAGATTCAGGTTGATTATTTAAAAACTATTACAGCTTTGGCGTTGATAATTGATGCTAGAGATCCTTATACTAAGAAGCATTCAGAAAATGTGACTCGGTATTCTGTTGCAATTGCAAAAAATTTGGGATTCAATGCTGGCCAGCTTGAAAATATTAGAAGAGCGGCGTTACTTCATGATATTGGTAAGATAGGGATTCGGGATGGTGTTTTATTAAAACCTGGTAAGTTAACTCCTGATGAATTTGAGCAGATTAAAATGCATCCTGTTAAAGGCGGCGAGATTGTGCAGTCATTACCTTTTTTAAAAGATGTTTCAGATTTAGTAAGGCATCATCATGAGAGATATGATGGTAGTGGTTATCCTGATGGGAAAATAGGTAATGATATAGAGTTGGGGGCCAGGATTTTAGCTGTTGCAGATTCTTTTGATGCTATGACGACTGATAGACTTTATCGAAAAAAATTACCTTTAGAAGTTGCGAAGGATGAACTTAAACGTAATAAATCTACGCAGTTTGATCCGCAAATAGTTGAAGCTTTTTTAGAGGTTTTAGATAGAAATTCTGCAATTTTATTATCTTACTAGTAAATTATATTCTGGATTTTAAATAATCTTGCCTTAAGTTTTCTGGGAATTTTTCTATTGCGTAACGCAGCATAGTTCGGGGCATATTTTTATAATGGATTTTTAAAAATTTTTCTTCAGTTTTAAAATCTCTTTTTCCGATTTCTCTTAACATCCAGCCTACAGCTTTTTGTATAAGATCGTGTTTATCTAAAAGTAGTATTTCTGCAATTTTGAGGGTAGAGTCAAACTCTATGTTTTTTATAAAATAAAATGTGGCAATAATAGAAATTCTACGTTCCCAAAGCAATTGTGATTTTGCTAATTTTAAAAGGATATCATGGTTTTTATTAAAAAGGAAATTTCCTGCTATTTGGGGGGCACTTAAATCTACTAAGTCCCAGTTGTTTATATGTTTAGTTTTTTTAAGGTACAGATTGAAAATTTTTTCTTTTTCTGCATCTGTTGATTTATTGAATTTTTGTATAAGAATAAAAAGACTGATTAATCTTTCTTCGTGAATAGGGGAGGATAATAATTCGGAAATAGAATCTAAAGATAATTCATAAAAATCTTTAGATATTTTTCTTAATGTTGGTACGACGATTCCAATAAAAATATCCCCTTCGGCGTATTCTCCAGAGCCGGTTTTAAAAAACCATTGAAGATCTTTCGCTTTTTTAGGATTTGCTGTTTTTTTTAAAGTTAGTTTTAATTGTTCAAGGTTCATGCTTTTTCTAAAGCAGAAATATCAGCTGAAACTATAATTTCAAGATTTTTTGTTATTTTATCTATCGGCCAGTTCCACCAAGCAATAGAGAGTAGTTTATCAATTTCGTGTTGAGTAAAACGTTTTTTAATTTCTTTGGCAGGATTTCCGCCAACAATTGTGTAAGCGGGAACATCTTTTGTAACTATTGCTCGGCTTGCAATTATTGCTCCATCTCCAATTTTTACTCCAGGCATTATTAATGCATTATAGCCGATCCAAACATCATTTCCAATAATTGTATCGCCTTTAATTGGCAATTCTTTTTTATCTGGAAAGACTTTTTCCCAGCCATTACCAAAAATTGCAAAAGGGTAAGTTGAAATTCCTGTAAGCTTATGGTTTGCGCCGTTCATAATGAATTTTACGTCCGTAGCGATGGCACAGAATTTTCCAATAATTAATTTATCTCCAATAAAAGGATGATGGTATAGAACATTTTTTTTAAAGTTTTTTGGTCCTGCAGGATCATCATAATAAGTATAATCACCAATTATGATATGTCGGTCTTTAACGAAATTTTTTAAAAAACCTACTCTAGGAAATAATTTTATTGGATGTTTTGTTGATGGATTTGGTCCGTTTTTCATTCAAAAATTATACTTTATAAATAAACATTCGACAATAATTTTTTTAAGATTGTTTATTTAATGGTGAAATTAGGTGATTTAGTATATTTGTGATGCTAAGTAAAAAAACCGCTATGTAAATAGCGGTTTTTTAAGCTCCCTATATTGGACGAATTTCGCAACTGGTGTATGTTGGAAGAAGCTGATAAAATATATCAAGAAATTGCTATTTTTGTTTAAATAGTTTTTTTAGTAGTTTATATTTGAATAATAAGATAAAAACTATTTTCCGCCACATAAAATTATACCAGCTAAAAACCCTTTATATATATCGAGTTTAAAAAAATTAGCATTAAGCACTTCAAAGCTTTGTCCAGTTAAAGATTGGTAGAATTTTTGAATATTACTAATGCAATCTTTTTCTACACCATTACGAATTATATATGAATTTATATTAAGTATTTTTTTTCGCTTAATAATCTCAGGGTTAATATAGACAACCGTTGTTGCATTTTTGTTTTTAACATAATCATTCATTGCAAACTCGTAACCTGTTTCTAATGTAACTTCGTAAGTAGTAATGCTAACAAATTTCTCGATTGCATTTATAGGAGTTATTTTATACATGGGTAGATATTTAGCCCCATGTTTTATATGCACGTTGCCATCTTGATGGTATGAAAAGTGCATTCCCTTAGTTTTTCCATAAAACCCAAAATAAATTCCCGTAGCACATTCTTCAATCCATACTATTTTTTTAAAAATTCCATCAATTTCAGTTATTATAATTGCTCTCATAATTTATATCTAAAATAAATTTTTTTATATAATCTATTATAGAGAGTTGAAAAGCTAAAACCATTATATTGGTAGAATTTTGCAATTGGTTAAGTAAATGTGTGGTTATTATTTATTAATGCATTTTTTAAAGAGTTGGAAGTGAAATTGTAATAAGTATTTTTAGTTATTGAAGGTCTTCCAAGATGTTTAAAAATCAATCCGTATTCGAGTATTTTTGATTCAATAACAGCTTGTTTTATATGAGAAAATAGAATATCTGGAAATAGTGTTAAAGTTAAAAGATTGTTATTGTTAGAAAAACTTAAATGATTAGGATGACTTAATGTATTTTTAGGGTTTAAAAAACAATTAAATTCTGCACCTGTTAAAGTTATTGAGAAATATGTTTTGTCTGTAAGGTTAGCAAGCATTTGTAAATATTGATGAGATTGTCCATTTCTTATTAAATCCCAAATTGCCCAAATTAATTCATCTCCTTGTGAGTGTATATAGGGGAGGGTAAAGTCTTGAGTTTTACAGCATATGCCTGGTAATTTAGTAAAATAGCGATTATCTTTATAATGAAGTTTTTCTGAGAATTTTTTTAATGCTTCTCCTGAAGAATCTGTAGAACAAAGTCGAGATACAAATTCTAATAAAATCATATCAAGCAAAGCAAACATGAAGTTTCCTCTACCAGATGCAGATTGATTATTAGCTAATGAATTCCAGGCACTTTCAAAATCATTAGTTAAAAAAGTAAAAATTTCTTTAGTGTTTAATTCCATTGTCAGAAAAAATTAGTATTCTGTTAGTTTTGCTTCTTTCCAAGCTATATTATAATTATCTAATTCTTCGTCAATTTTATTGAGGCGTATAATTTTTGAAGCTTTGTGAATTCCTATATCTTTTAAGGAATCGTCGCAACTATATACTTCTAAATCGTCAATTATTATTCTTCTCGAATGTATTAGATTGTTAATTCTTAATTCAGTTGTTCCTTTTCTATCTTTTTTAAATTTTAAAAAAGATGTAAGAGCTAAGTCTTTGTGCTTCCAATTTTTATCAGAAGTTAAAATTTGAATCGAAATTGTTTCATTTAATTCGTTTAACATAGCGATAGTATCAGTTCCAATATAAGCATCTTGAATTTTTATTGTTTTTTTAGCTCTTTTTAATATGTTAATAATTTCCCAGTATCCTTTAAAATACTCTCCTTGTTTTACATTTATTTCTTCTTTTTTTTCTGGACGTAATTTTATAAATGGTCCTTGATTAATCCAGTTTTCTTCTTCTTTAATTTTATTTGAAAAAAGTTCATTGCCATAGTTTGTTAACTTGAATTTTGTTCCATCGGGTGAGAACGTTAGAATGTTTTTTTTAACTAATTCTGAAATTATTTGTGCAATGTCAGATTTACAAGCGTTACGGTAGAGAGGAGAAACATCAGAAAAATCGACCAAAATGTTTAAAATATTTTTTGTATCTATGCCTTCTTTGTCATATAAGCCTATTGCATGGTCAATTTGTTTTAAAATCGAAAATTCGTAGGGTTTTAGTTCTTGCATAGTATTTTTAAATAATTAGTAAATTTTTATACGTTGAATTATATTATACTTTGCTATAAAATGTTAGTCAACATATAAGGAGATGAAGTTGTGCAAAAACCTACTAAAAAAGAATTTGATTTAGTGATTGAGGCGATTCGGTATGAATATAAAAATAAGCCAATTATTTCTCGTCCACCAAATATTCTTGAAATGGAAGAGTCTTCTGCTTCTAAATCTAAGAGAGAAGGTATATTTATTCTATTAGAAATTGCTCAGCATGCAGAATTAAAAAGCATCACACAAAATAATATTATAAGTGTTATTGATGGTCTTCGGCTTACAGATAAAATATTAGATGATTGTTCTCATCGAACACATTTTCCTTCTAGCAAGCCATTTACAATCCCCGTTTCCATACATACCGACCCCACTAGGTTTTACTTAAAGATTTATGATTCATTTGATAACTGGTATGCTGCTTATCAATTAAAGAAGAATAGGAAGCTAGAGGATTTTGATTTAAAGCATATTGAAAATATATATAAATTAGTAAAAGAAATTAATGAAAAGCTACAATTAAATCCTTCGCCAGAGGTAATTATACCTTTGCATATAAGGATTTCTTTAGGTGGTGGGGCGATAAGAAATATCGTAAAAAAAGGGAACGAGGAATATGGAGAAGATATACTAAATTATTTAGAAGACGAACGGGTTATTCTTTTCTATGAAAAAGAAAGTTATAAAGATTATCCGGAAGCTCTTATAATTAAGCTTGATATTAATGGGTTTGGTAGGTTTAAGTCTGAAATAGAAAGAATTTATAATAATAAATTTGGTAAGAAAATGCAAAAAGAACAAAAGTTTTTGATTCCAGCAGGCACAAAATGGCAAGATATTACAATTAAATTTAATGATGGACATAATGTAAATATTCAATTCAAAGAAAAGGTCTTTCGTTCAGATTATAAAGAAATGGGTTTTGAAGATAAAAGAACTCGTAATCCTGATAAACAATGGGAATTATTGATAAAACTTTCCGAAAGTAATAGTATCATTGACTGGCAATCTCAGCCACAAAGTAAGTGTTTTAATAAAAGGTTGACCGAGCAAGAATTTGGTTTTGATGAAGATGAAGATAAAGAAAACCAAAATCGAGGTTTTAGTTACAAAAAGGCTCCTGATTCTACTAAGAAAACAAAGCAGTTACTTGCTAAGAAGCTAAAGGCTTTTTTTGGAGTCAAAGAAGACCCGTTTTTTTCCTATCGCAAAGAAGGTTCCTACAAGATTAAAATAGCCCTAATTCCTGTTTAAATAACACTCCTTTAGGTGATTTTTCACCAAGCCAGTGATTTTTCGCTGGGCCAAAAATATTTATTTTAACTTTTTTAAAGCAGAATTATCCCTTCTATAGTTTTTTTAACGAATTTTCGCCATATAGAATTGAAAGGTATTAAATTCATGGCGGAATTTTCAAAACAATTCTTAGAAAAGACAATTAAGGAATGGCAAGCATATAGTTCAACGCCTTTAACTTTGGAAGATGCCAGAGAGATAGCGGAGAATGTAACGGGATTACTATGCCTTATGAATGAATTAGAGCAAAAATATGATAAAGAAAAGAAAATATAATACAAACTTTATTAAAGCAACTTTGAATTATTCAGTTAATGACATATCTGAGCTTTTTAAAGTTCATAAGCGGACTGTTCAAGAATGGCTTAAAGAAGGTTTATATAAAATTGATAATAGGAAGCCTTTTCTTGTTTTGGGGTCTGATTTAGAAGAATTTATTAAAAATAGGCAAGGTAAAAGAAAAGTTAAATGCAATTCTAATGAATTTTATTGCTTAAAGTGCCATAAATCACAAACTAGTTGGAATAATCTTGTTGATATAAATATTTTGAATGAGTCTAGGGTTATGATTATTGGAATATGTAGTCAATGTAATACTAAAATAAATAAGATAAGCACTACTGAAGAAATAAATAATATCAAACAAATATTTATGGTGCAAAAGATACATAATAAAAACTTAATAGAGTTTAATAGTTCTATCTTAAAGACTGACATTAAAAAGGAGAATTAAACATGAGTAAATGTAACCCGAATAATGAACGAATTAAAAGGGCATATTTTGAATATCAGAAAGAAGCTAATAAGAAAAGTATGCCTACAATCGATAATATAAGAAAGTCAATTACAAGATATGAAGTATATACTAACTATCAGGGATTTGAAACTTTTAATAAACATAAAGCTATTGCTTTTAAAAAAGCCCTTACACAAGCTACAATTGGCTCAGGAGAGGATTATTTAAGCAAAGCTACTATTTTATCAGCTGTTAGAAATTTGAAAGATTTCTTTAAGTGGCTTTCTCGTGAAAAAGGTTATAAACGACTTGATTTAAGAGAAATTGAGTATTTTAATCCGTCTGAGAACGAAATTAGAATTGCGCAAGCTAAAAAAAGACGAATTGCTCCTTCTTTGGAGCAAATAAGAGCAGTTATTAATGCTATGCCATCTAGTAATGATGTTGAGTTAAGAAATAGGGCTTTAATTGCTTTTGCTCTTTTGACGGGAATTAGGGATAGTGCGCTTGCTTCTTTAAGATTAAAACATATAAAACTTAATGAGGAATTAGTTGAACAGCTTCCGCCAGAAGTAAAAACTAAATTTGGGAAAACTATATATACTTACTTTTTTCCAGTTGGAGAGGATATTAAACAGATTGTTGTTGATTGGGTGAGTTATCTTTATAAAACAAAGTTGTTTAGTCCTGATAGCCCAGTTTTTCCAAGAACAAAGCTCAAATTAGATAAAAATAATGCATTTGTAGCAGATGGGATTGAGCCTGTTTTTTGGAAATCGGCTAATCAGATAAGAAAAATATTTCAAGAAGCGTTTGAGAAAACTGGGAGTGAATATTATAATCCGCATTCTTTTAGAACTACTTTAGGAAGATTTGGAGAAACTCTTTGCAATAGTGCTGAAGAGTTTAAGGCGTGGAGTCAAAATTTAGGGCATGAGCATCCGTTAACCACGTTTAATAGTTATGGCTATATTCCAGAAAATCGACAGGGAGAAATTATTAAAAATTTATTTCTTAAAAAGAGAAATACTCTTGAAGAACTTTCTAACAAAATGGATATATTGATTGAGCAAAGAATAAAATAGTATTTGACATTAAGAAAGGATGTTATAAAATGTTATATATGAATTTAATTGAAGAATTAGAAGAATACCGTTTAAAGAATAAAATCAGCCAGCAAAAACTTGCCGAAAAGCTTGGAGTTGCTTTTGCAACGGTTAACCGTTGGTTTAATGGAAAATTCAATCCTAATAAAATTCAGAGTTATCATATAAAACAATTATTAAAAAGAGGTGGTAAATGAATTACTGGACTAAATTAAGTATTGATTATGCTAATCAAAAAAATTATTTAGATGATTTGTTTAAAATATATCCTACAATTCCAGAGGGCATAAGGGAGATTAATAAAAAAACTTGGGGGGAAGTAGAAAAACATTTTAATGCTAAAGACAATAATAATCTTTTGTCCTCCCTTTTAAAACTTAATTTATTTCCGTTAAAAGATTCATATGTTGCTTATCTTAAACGCGATTTTTCTTCTATTTCACGAAATCCTGAAACTGTTAATCGTCTTTGTGGTCGGATATATGAATTGGGGTTAGAAAATATTTTTTTAAAATGTTCAGAAGCAAAAGAAACTAATCGTCAAATAGGTCC
>CAYQXW010000042.1:0-12081 GCA_964421615.1 uncultured Planctomycetales bacterium | reverse complement strand
CTTTGTTGCCGGTAGTGACGATTGTAGGTTTATCTATTCCTGGATTATTGGGCGGTAGCGTTATTTTTGAGTCGATATTTGCACTTCCGGGTATAGGGAGATTATTTTACGAAGCAGTTATGACGAGAGATTATCCTTTGATTATGGCGGAGGTAGTTTTAGCTGCGCTTTTAACTATGATAGGAAACTTAATTGCGGATATTTCGTATGCAGCAGTTGATCCACGAATTAAGTATGGTAAAAATGAAAAATAAATTATTAATTCTAGGAATAATTATAGTGGGTATCTTAACTTTATTGGCTGTTTTTGCTCCGTTAATTAGTCCTTATGATTCATCATTAGTGGATCAGAATAGTTTATTAGTGAGTCCTTCGTGGACGCATATTTTAGGAACTGATTCTTTAGGACGTGACTTATTTAGCCGTATGGTTTATGGTGCAAGGATTTCTTTGAGTATAGGGATTATTGCTGTTGGAATTTCAATAATTCTAGGGATTTTTTTTGGTGCTGTTGCTGGATTTTACGGTGGGTTTATAGATTCTGTTATTATGCGTTTTGCTGATATTATGCTTTGTTTTCCAACGTTCTTTTTAATCCTGACTGTTGTGGCTTTTATGGATTCATCAATTTATAATATTATGATTATTATTGGATTGACTAGTTGGATGGGCCCAGCGCGTTTAATTAGAGGAACAATTCTTTCTTTAAAAGAAAGAGAATTTATTCAGGCGGCAAAAGCCATTGGAGCTTCGGATGCAAGAATTATATTTTTACATCTTATCCCAAATGCAATTGCTCCAGTTTTAGTAAATGCAAATTTAGGAATTGCGTCGGCGATTCTTTTAGAGTCAGGATTAAGTTTTCTTGGGCTGGGAGTTCAACCTCCAATTCCAAGTTGGGGAAATATTTTAATTGAATCTAAATCAACTTTGGGAGTAGCGTGGTGGATTACATTATTTCCTGGTTTTGCGATTTTAATTACAATTTTAGGATTTAATTTTATTGCTGAAGGATTAAAGAAAAAAGTTAATTAAAAAATATTTATTGCTCATTGCTTACTTTAAAAATCAAATGGTTTCGCACAAAAAATTTCGCCGTCTGCTACGGTTTATGTCTCATTTTCGGAGCACGATAGATACGTTGTGCTCCTTCATTCGACATAAAACCTTGCAGACTTTTGGAGCGAAGTCTCCTCGAAGTTGGCCGAAATTTTTTTAATTGTGCTTAAACCATTTGATTTTTATACGCAATTCGCTTATTTATAAAATTATTAATATGGAGTATTAATGCAGCAATTATTACAAATAAAAAATTTAAAAGTTGGATTTACTGTTGGACAGCAGAAGTTTTTAGCTGTTGATCAGGTAAATTTGGATATTCAGGCGAATGAAACTGTTGTTTTAGCTGGTGAGTCTGGTTCTGGAAAAAGTATTACCAGTTTGGCTATATGTAAATTATTACCTGTTTCTGCAAAAATATTAGAAGGACAGATAATTTTCAAAGAGAGAGATTTAGTTGAAGCTTCAGAAAAAGAGTTAACCGAAATTCGTGGTAAAAGTGTTGCTTATATTTTTCAGGAACCCTCAAGTTTTTTAAATCCAGTTTATACTGTTGGAAAACAATTAATCGAGCCGATTATTTTGCATCAGCATAAGAGTTTTCTAGAAGCCAAAGAAATTATCTTAGATTTACTAAATGAAGTAAAAATTTCTGATCCAAAACGTGTATTTGCTTCTTATCCGCATCAGTTGTCAGGTGGAATGAATCAGCGTGTTTTTATTGCTATGGCTTTGGCTTGTCGTCCCGAGCTTTTAATTGCGGATGAACCTACAACCGCGTTAGATGTGACTATTGAAAAACAAATTATTGAACTTTTAATGCAGTTGCAGAAAAAATATAAATATTCACTTTTATTTATTACCCATAATTTATCCATAGCTCGTAAAATTGCCAGTAGAGTATTTGTAATGCATAAAGCGAAATTAGTAGAAGCAAATAGAACGCAGGAAATTTTTAGTAATCCTCAGCATTTCCATACAAAAGAGTTAATTGCAGCTTACGAAAAAGTAGGGCGGTTATGATTTTAGAAGTCAAAAATATTTCAAAAAATTTTTCAGTTTCAGCAAATCAAGCTAGTTTAAAAAAGTTTAACGTTGCTGCGCTAGATAAAATTAGTTTTCAAGTTGATGCAAATGATAGTTTAGCTATTGTGGGAGAGTCGGGATCAGGAAAGACTACTTTAGCAAAAATTATTTTAAAACTTATAAATGCTAGTTCTGGAGAAATTATTTATGGAAATGAAATCTCTAATTTGCGAAAAGATATGCAGATAATCTTCCAGAACCCTTATAATAGTTTGAATCCAAAGATGCGTATAGGTGATATTTTAAAAGAACCTTTGATTATTCATAAATTGATGGATAAATCTGCGCAGACGAAAAGAGTTTATGAACTGTTGAAAATTGTAGGATTAGAAGAAAATATTTTAGATAGATTTCCAGCTGAGTTTTCTGGTGGACAACGTCAGAGAATTTGTATTGCTCGTGCTTTAGCCGTCGAGCCAAAAGTTTTGATATTAGATGAACCGATTTCTTCTTTAGATTTAACAATTCAGGCTAAAATTTTAGATTTACTTAAGGATTTGAAGCAAAAATTTAGTTTAACTTATATTTTTATTACCCATAATTTAGCTGTAGTTAAGTATTTGTGCAATAGGGTTTTAGTGTTAAAAAAAGGACAAATTGTTGAACAAGGTCTAGTTTCGGAAGTTTTAACTAATCCTACGCAGGAATATACTAAAAATCTACTTCAATCTGCAAAGTAAAGTGTAAAATTTCTGTTTTTTATAAATATAACAAATATTATATATTTTCTTGATTTTAAACGTTTACAGTGTATAATATAGCATGCTTATTATATATAAGTGATACACTGTAGAAAAGAAATTTGCTCTACGGAGCATCTGCTCCTTTAGAGTCAATTTTCTTTTCTATAATTTATGGTATAAAGAAAATTTAAGGAGGAAACAAAAGATGTTCGCAGTAATTGAATTAGGTGGAAAACAGCAAATTGTAAAAGAAGGTGATATTATCACTGTTGAAAAACAGGAGATAGCCGATGGTCAAGAGTTAAAAATTGAAAATGTTCTTCTCGTCGCTAAAGATGATAAAATTGAAGTAGGACAGCCTTTCGTAAAAGGTGCTTCTGTGTCTGCTATTATTTTAAAACAGACTAAAGGCGAAAAAACTATTGCATTTAAATATCGTAGAAGAAAATCTTCACATACCACTAAAGGTCATCGTCAAAAATTAACTCAAATCGAAATAAAGAAGATTAAGTTTAATTAAGGTATATTTTGATGTTTGTTGATAGCGTCAAAATATATGTAAAAGCAGGCGATGGCGGTAAAGGCTGTAGTAGTCTTTACCAGGATATGTTTAATATGAGAGGTTTCCCAGACGGTGGTGATGGTGGCTGGGGCGCTGATATTATTATTAGAGCTGATCGTAATCTTCATACGCTTTTAGATCTCCAATATAAAAAACATTTTGTAGGTAAGCACGGCGGCCATGGATCAAGTAAGAAACAGAAAGGCCGCGATGCTGCGCCTATCATTATAAGAGTGCCTTGCGGTACTGTAATTAAAGACGCAGGGCTTGATTGTGTTTTAGGTACTTTGGAAAAAGACCAAGAAGAGCTTACTGTTGCTTCCGGTGGAAAAGGCGGAATGGGCAACCGTAAAAATCGCGAACCTACTGTTGGAGCAAAAGGTGAAGCGAAGGATCTTCTTTTAGATTTAAAAATTATTGCCGATGTGGGAGTTGTCGGATTTCCGAATGCCGGAAAATCTACATTGATTTCTGTTGTTTCAAATGCTCATCCTAAAATTGCACCTTATCCTTTTACAACAAAATCCCCAGTTTTAGGTGTAGTATTTCATGAAGATAAAAAATTTGTAATTGCCGATATTCCAGGTTTGATTGAAGGATCTTCAGAAGGGCGAGGGTTAGGTGATAAATTTTTAAGACATGTCGAAAAAACTAAAGTACTTGTTCATATGATTGATATGTCTGGTTTTGAGGGGCGAGATCCTCTTGAAGATTATAAAATTATAAATAAAGAATTAAAACAATACAAAAAAGAAGTGGCTGTAAAAGTTCAAGTTATTGTAGCAAATAAAATGGATCTTGAAGGTAGTGCAGAAAATTTAGCAAGATTTAAAAAAATAATTAAAAAGAAGATTTATCCGATTTCAGCACTTGAGAAACAAGGATTGGAAGATTTAATTTCAATTATTGCAAAAAAATTAGATAAAGTTATAGAAAAACCTGCAAAATTAGAGGTTTAAGTGGGTGTAATTAATAAAAAAATTAAAAGAGTTGTAATTAAAATTGGAAGCAGTTTATTTTATTCTGGTAAGAATAAATTAAACTTAAAACTGTTTGACCAATTAGTTACTCAACTTGTTACACTCAAAAAAGAAGGCAAGGAAGTGGTCGTTGTTTCTTCTGGCTCTATTGCATTAGGATTGTTTGCTCTTAAGCTAGAAGATAGGCCAAAAGAATTAGCTTACTTACAGGCTGCAGCTGCGATTGGGCAGAATGAATTGATGCATTTGTATGATAAATCTTTTAAAAAGAAAAAAATTATTTGTGCACAAGTTTTGTTGACTTGGGAAGATTTTTCTGATAGGAAACGTTATTTAAATGCAAAAAATACTTTGTCAACTTTATTGAAATTGGGAGTAATTCCAATTATTAATGAGAATGATACTATTTCTACAGATGAAATTAAATTTGGTGATAACGATCAGCTTTCAAGTTTAGTTGCAAGTTTAACTTCTGCAGATTTATTAATTATACTTTCTGATGTTGATGGTCTTTTAGATAAAGATATGAAAACTGTAATTCGTCTGATAGATAATATAAACGGCGAAATTTCTTCAAAAGCGAATTCTACCGATAAAAGTACTTCAGTTGGTGGTATGATTACCAAAATTAAAGCAGCTCGGGTTTGTACAGAATCTGGTATTGCTTGTGTAATTGCTAATGGTCGTAAAAAAGATATTTTAATTTCATTAGCTAATGATCCAACAAGTGTAGGTAGTTTATTTGTCCCAAAGGATGCAACATTAAGTGAAAGACAGCGTTGGATGGCTTTTAGCACTAAGCCTAAAGGAAAAATCATTGTTGATGATGGTGCTAAGAAAGCTTTAAACAGTAAAAAAAGTCTTTTAGCCGTAGGAGTTTGCAGTATCGATGGAAGTTTTAAGAATGGTGATATTGTTAGCGTGATAGATAAAGACGGTTGTGAATTCGGACGAGGAAAAATAGATTTTTCTGCAGATGAATTATGCAAAGTTAAAGGTGAACATTGCGATAAAGAAGTGATTCATTGTGATAATATTGCAATTTTTTAGAAAATATGGAATTAAAAGAAGAATTAATTAAAATAGCCAAGTCAGCACAGGAAGCGTTCCGCGCTAGTCTAACTATTTCTACGGAACTTAAAAATAAAGTTTTAGTAGAAATGGCGCAGGCTTTGGAAGCGCATAAATCACAAATTTTAGAAGCTAACCAAAAAGATTTAGTACAGGCTCAAAAAAATGGTTTAGCGAGTGCTTTTATTGATAGATTAACTTTAAATGAAAAACGTATTAGTGAAATGGCTCAAGGATTAAGAGAAGTTGCAAAATTAGAAGATCCTGTGGGAAAAGTTATTGATTCTAAAAAAAGACCGAATGGTTTATGTATTAATAAAGTTCGCGTTCCGATTGGAGTTGTTGCGATTATTTATGAATCTCGTCCTAATGTTACATCAGATTGTATTGGTTTATGTTTTAAGTCTGGTAATAGTGTAATTTTACGAGGAGGAAGTGAAGCGTTAAATTCTAATCTTGCTATTTATACAGTTCTGAAAACTGTTTTGACGGATAATAAAGTTTGTGAATCTATGGTTAATATGGTTACGACATCAGATCGTAAAGCGATAGATGAATTATTGAAATTAGATCAATATATAGATGTTGTTATCCCACGAGGTGGCGAAGGTTTAATCCGAAAAGTTGTGGAAAGTTCCACTATTGCTGTGATTAAACATTATAAGGGAGTTTGCCACGTTTATGTTGATGATGATGCGGATTTGAATATGGCAACTGAGATTTGTTTTAATGCTAAAGTTCAGCGTCCAGGCGTTTGTAATGCTATGGAATGTATGCTTGTACATAAAGATGTTGCAGCAAGATTTTTGCCTGGAATGGTTAAAAAGTTTAAAGAATCAAACATTATAGTAAAAGGTTGTGAGTATACTAAAAAAATTGTAAAAGAAGTTATAGATGTTAAAGAGGAAGATTTTTATACTGAATATTGTGATTTGATCTTAAATGTTAAAGTTGTTGATAGTTTAGAAGATGCTATTAAGCATGTAAATAATTATGGTTCGCATCATTCTGATAGTATTATTACAGATTCTAAAAAGAATGCGGATGAGTTTCTGCAGATGGTTGATTCTGCTTGTGTGTTTGTGAATGCTTCTACTCGGTTTACTGACGGTTTTGAATTTGGGATGGGAGCTGAGATAGGGATTTCAACAGATAAACTGCATGCACGCGGTCCAATGGCTTTGGAAGAGTTAACAACTTATAAGTATGTTATTTTAGGAAACGGGCAAATTAGAAAATAATGAATATAGGAATTTTAGGCGGTACGTTTAATCCTGTTCATGTAGGCCATTTGATTTTGGCAGAAGAAATTCGAGAAAAGCTTGCTCTTGATAAAGTTATTTTTGTTCCGACTTTTATTCCTCCGCATAAAAAAGAGAATAAAGATATTGCAAAAGCTACTGATCGCCTTACAATGGTAAAGTTGGCGATAAAAGGGAATCAATATTTTTCTGTTTCTGATGTGGAAATAAAAAGAAAAGGGCAATCTTATACAATTGATACTTTACGTGTTTTTAAGAAGAAGTATCCAAAAGATAACCTGTTTTTTATTACTGGATCAGATTTGCTTAATTATTTATCTGAGTGGAAAGATGTAGACCAGATAATGAAAATAGTAAAATTTGTGGTTGCTACAAGACCAGGGTATTCCTTGGATAAGATTCCTACTAATATTAAAAAAGTTGATATTAGGGCTATAGATGTTTCAGCATTTGAAGTGAGGGATTGTATTAAGAAAAAGAAATCTTTTAGATATTTAGTGCCAGAACAGGTTTTTTTATATATTAAAAGAAAAAGGTTATATAAATAGAATGAAAATTCAAGTTGCACCGTCATTATTATCAGCAAATTTTGCTAATTTAGAGCAGGATATAAAAAAAGTTGAATTAGCAGGTGTGGATTTGTTGCATTTAGATGTTATGGACGGGCATTTTGTTCCAAATATTACTTTTGGACCGGTAGTCGTAAAAGATATTCGTAAGATTACTAAGTTACCTTTAGATGCGCATTTGATGATTACTGATCCTTTGAAATATGTTGATGCTTTCATTGATGCTGGAAGTGATATGGTAACTGTGCATATTGAAACAGTTAATGAACAGGATATAAAAGTATTAAGGGCTAAGTTTGACCAGAAAAAAATTAAACTTGGGGTATCTTTGAATCCTCCGACACCTTTAGAGAAAATAACCCCATTCTTAAAATATTTTGATTTTGTTTTAGTGATGTCAGTTAATCCTGGTTTTGGCGGGCAAGAGTTTATTGTTTCAGCTGTTGAAAAAATTAAAGAATTACGAAAAATTTACGATAAAGATATATCCGTTGATGGGGGAATCAATGATAAAACTGCAAAACTTGTAGTGGATGCTGGTGCGAATATTCTAGTTGCAGGATCTTATGTGTTTAAAGCAAAAGATTGTCAAGAAACTATAAGGAGTTTAAAATGTGCGAATCAAAAGTAAATATAAAATTTGGTACTGATGGTTGGAGAGCAGTTATCAGTGAAGATTTTACATTTGAAAATGTCCGTAGGGTAGCTCAGGCGATTGCTGATTACTATTTAACAAAGTTGAATAAGAATAAAGTATCTTTGGCTGTAGGTTATGATATGAGATTCTTATCTAGCAATTATGCGGATACCGTGGCAGAAGTTTTAGCACAAAATGGAATCGATGTTGTTTTATCAGATCGTGCAGTTCCAACTCCTACATTAAGTTTTGCTGTAAAAAATAGAAAATTAGATGCGGGTGTTATGATTACTGCAAGCCATAATCCGCAGGAATATAATGGTATTAAGATTAAAACGGCTGAAGGTGGAGCTGCTGGAACAGATATTACTAAAGAAGTTGAAAAGCTTATTTTAAATCCATTAGCTGTAAAAGATGTGCCAAAAGGTAAAATTGAAAAAACTGATTTAATTAAAGAATATATAAAATTTTTAAGAGGATATGTTGATTTAAGTAAATTTAAAAAAGCTAAATTTAAAGTTTTAGTTGATCCTATGTATGGTAGTGGAAGTGGTTTTTTAGCTGATGTATTAAAAGGGACGGATATAAAACTTGAATTTACTCGTAATGAAAGAAATCCTTCTTTTGGCGAGGTTAGACCAGAACCGATTCCTGAAAATTTGCAGCCGACGATTAATAAGATTAAGAATGGTAAATATGATTTGTGTATTGTTCTTGATGGCGATGCTGATAGAGTAGCAGCTATTACTGGTGATGGTGAATTTGTAAGCCCGCAGAGAATATTAGGGCTTCTGATGTTGCATCTTATTCAAGATAGAAAAATTGACGGTGGAGTAGTTAAAACTGTTGTTGGTACAAATTTAATTGATAATATTTCTGATGATTTGAAATTAGAACTTTATGAAACTCCAGTAGGGTTTAAATATATTTCAGAATTAATGGTCACTAAAAATATTGTTGTTGGCGGAGAAGAAGCTGGTGGGATGGGATTTAAAAATTATGTTCCGGAAAGAGATGGTTCTTTAGCCGGTCTTTTGATTCTAGAGATGATGGTCAATAGAAAGAAAAATTTTCTACAGCTTCTTAATGATATGGAAGCTAAGTATGGTAGATATTATTATTTAAGAGATTATTTGAAACTTGCAAAACAAGTATCACTGGATTTTGCAAAAAATGTTAAAAAAGTTTTAGATATTGATGTTGTTAGTGTTAATGACAGCGATGGTGTTAAACTGATTTGTAAAGATAAGAGTTGGCTTATGCTTAGGGCATCTGGTACAGAGCCGATAGTGCGTGTTTATTCTGAATCAAAAAGTTTAGCTAAATCAAAAAAGATGCTTGAATTCGGAAAGAAATTAATATTAGACAATGTCGTATAAAATTTTTAAATTTATATTCTGGCTTTTTGCTAAAATATATTTAAGATTGAAAGTTGTGGGCAAAAAGAATTTTCCTAAATCAGGAGGGTTGATTGTTGCCAGCAACCATGTAAGTTATCTTGACCCAGTTTTAGTGGGGGTTTCTGCTTCAAGAGAGATAAATTATATGGCGAAAAAAGAATTGTTTGAGAATCCGATTATGTCGAAACTTTTATGGAGTTGGCATGTTTTTCCAGTTAAAAGAGATTCTGCGGATTTGTTTGCAATAAAAGAAGCGATGCGAAGAGTTAAAAAAGGTGAAGGGTTGATGATTTTTCCTGAAGGCACTCGCCAGTCAGGCAAAGAGTTTGGTAAACCCGAAGAAGGAGTAGGTTTTTTAGTGTCTAAATTAAATGTTCCGGTAATTCCGGTTTATGTTAGTGGTACAGATCAAGCTTTGCCTAAAGACGCAAAGTTTATAAAACCAAAAAAAGTTACAGTACATTTTGGTCAGCCAATTTCTTTTGAAAGGAGGACTTCCTATCAGGATATTGCAGTTAAGATAATGGAAGAGATAAAGAAACTTTCATGCCAAGCATTAAATTAGCAAAATACACTGGATTTTGCGCTGGGGTTAGACGCGCTATAAATATAGTAGAAGATACATTAGATAAAGAAAAAAAGAAGGTTTATTCATTAGGTTCTGTAATTCACAATTCTCAAGTTATTGAAAAACTTAAAAGTAAAGGTCTTGAAGTTGTTAATAATCTTGATCAGGTAGAAAATAATTCAGTATTAATTCTTCCTTCCCATGGTAGTCCTCGCGGAATTAGAGATTTAGCAAAAGAAAAAAAATTAAAACTTATTGATGTAATGTGCCCATATGTTGCATCAGTGCATTCAATTTGTAAAAATATTGTTTCTAAAAATTGGGAAGTTATTATTGTTGGTGATAAAGAGCATCCGGAAATTAGAGCGCTTAAAGATTTAGCTCCAAGTGCTTTTATAATAAAAGATTCTGAAAACGATTTAGTTGAAAACGAGTTTAACTCTAAAAAAATAGGAATTATTTCTCAAACAACACAGGATAAAGCAAAATTTTTTGAAATAGTTTCTGAAATTCTTAAAAAAAATCCAAAAGTGGCAGAAGTTCATATATTTAACACAATTTGTTTGGATACTACGAACCGGCAGGAGGAGGTGAAAGAGTTGGCGAAGCTTGTAGATGCTTTGCTGGTTATTGGTTCAAAAACCAGTGCCAACACTAATAGGTTGTACAATATAGGCCGGAAGATTAACAAAAAAACGTACTTAGTTGAATCTGAAAATGTAGCGTTAGAAAAAATGTTAAAAAATGTAGCAAAAGTTGGTATAATAAGTGGAGCTTCAGCTCCAGATTGGTTAGTAAAAAAAATAGAAGAAAAAATAAAAAACATATAAGGAGGAAACACAAATGTCAGAGTCAAGAAGTGTAATGGAACAACTCTATAATCAGAGTATAAAAGAGATTACGGAAGGGGGTATCATAAAAGGTAAGATCGTTTCTTTAAAAACCAAAGAAGTTTTAGTTGATGTTGGTTTCAAGTCAGAAGGTATTGTTGCTATCACAGAATTTAAAAAAGATGAACTTGAAGTCGGACGTGAACTAGATTTTTTTGTTCAATCTATAGAAGATGATTCCGGAATGATTTCTTTATCCAGAGATAAAGCAAGATGTATGCAAGGTTGGGATACAATTATGCAGAATTATGCTTCTGGTGGTTTAATCGACGGAAGACCAATCAACAAAGTAAAAGGTGGTTTTATTGTTGATGTTATGGGTATGGAAGGATTTTTACCTGCTTCTTTGTCCGCATTTAAAGGTGTGGCTGATAAAGATATTTTAGGTAATACTTTCAAATTCAAAATTATCAAATTAAACAAATTACGTTACGGAATAATTTTATCCAGACGTGAAGCTTTACAGAAAGAAAAAGAAGAACTTAAAGCTAAGCTTTGGGGTGAAATTAAAATCGGCGGAGTTTATCCAGGAAATGTAAAAGCGATTACCGATTTCGGTGCTTTTATTGATTTAGGCGGTGCTGATGGTTTATTGCACATTACAGATATGTCTTGGTCAAAAATTTCTCATCCTTCAGAGATAGTTGCTGTAGGTGATAGAATTGAAGTAATGTTATTAGGTATGGATAAAGATTCTGGAAAGATTTCTTTAGGTTTGAAACAGAGATTTCCAGACCCCTGGCAGGAGATTGATGGCAAATTCAATGTAAGCGCTAAAGTTAAAGGTAAAGTTGTAAATATTTTACCTTACGGTGTTTTTGTTGAGTTAGAAAAAGGTGTTGAAGGATTGATTCATATTTCTGAACTTTCTTGGACTAAGAAGGTAAATAACCCAAGTGAAGTTTTTGCTATTGGTGATACTGTAGAAGCGCAAGTTTTATCCATTGATAAAGATTCAAGAAAAATTGCTTTAAGTATTAAGCAGCTAGAATCAAATCCTTGGTTAGATGCTGAAGGAAAATTTCCAGTAGGAACTAAAGTACAAGGTAAAGTGAAAAATTTTGCTAAGTACGGAGTTTTTGTGGAATTAGACAGTAATTTAGAAGGTATGATTCATGTTTCTGATCTTTCTTGGACTAAGAGAATTACAAATCCACAAGATATTTTGAAAAAAGGTCAAAAAGTGGATGTAGTTGTTCTTTCAGTTGATAGCACAAATCAGAGAATTGCTTTAGGATTAAAACAGTTACAGAATAATCCTTGGCCAGAAATTGCATCTAAATATCCTTTAGATACAACTTTGGAAACTGAAGT
>CAYQXW010000041.1:0-12112 GCA_964421615.1 uncultured Planctomycetales bacterium | reverse complement strand
CTGCGGATAAAGGCGCGATTGTAGAATAATAAAAACGTCATTGCGAACGAGCAAAGCGAGTGAAGCAATCTCAAAAATTAGATTGCTTCGTCGAGATAGAGTCGAAACAAGATTCTCCTCGCAATGACGATTAAGTAAAAGGAAATTAATCGTTATGACTGGTGCACAAATTTTAATTGAGAGTTTAAAAAAATGCGGTGTGGAAGTTATGTTTGGTTATCCCGGTGGAGCAGTATTGCCGATTTTTGATCAGATATATGATTCCCCAATTAATTTTATTTTAACTAGGCATGAACAGGCGGCGGCGCATGCAGCTGATGGTTATGCAAGAGCTACAGGAAAAGTTGGCGTGTGTTTAGCGACTTCAGGGCCAGGTGCAACTAATTTGACTACTGGAATTGCGACAGCGTACATGGATTCTATTCCGATGGTAGCAATCACTGGTCAGGTTAAAACTTTTTTAATAGGAAATGATGCTTTTCAGGAAGCAGATTTTACTGGTATAACTCGTTCAATTTCTAAACATAATTATTTAGTTAAAGATGTAAAAGATTTAGCGAAAACTGTAGCTGAAGCTTTTTATATTGCTTCAACTGGTCGACCAGGTCCGGTAGTTATAGATATTCCTGTGGATATTCAACAACAGGATACAGAATTTATTTGGCCGGAAAAAGTAGAATTGCGTAGTTATAAACCAACAGTGTTTGGTCAGCCATCACAAATAAAAAAAGCAGCAAAGTTGATAGAAGAAGCAAAAAAACCGATTATTTATGCTGGCGGTGGGATTATTGCAGCAGAAGCTTCAGCAATATTAATGCGAGTAGCCGAATCATTGAATATTCCGGTTACAACTACTTTAATGGGAATGGGTTGTTTTCCTGTTACACATGATCTTTGTTTAGGCATGCTTGGTATGCATGGCACAGCTTATGCAAACCATGCGACTATGGAATCTGATTTAATTATTGCAGTAGGTTCACGTTTTGATGATCGCGTGACTGGTAGGATTGATGCGTTTGCTCCAAGTGCAAAGATTATTCATATTGATATTGATCCCTCAAGTATCAGTAAAAATGTGAGAGTGGATGTTCCGATAGTTGGAGATGCGAGGAATATTTTAGGTCAACTTTTAGAAGAGATAAAAGATAAGCCTGATACAAAAGATTGGTTGAAAACTATAGACGGATGGAAGAAAAAATATCCTTTGGCTTATAAATATAGAGGTAAAATTAATCCGCAGTATGTTATTGAACAACTTTGGGATTTAACCGGCGGAGATTGTATAATTACTACTGAAGTAGGACAGAACCAGATGTGGGCTGCGCAATGGTTTAAATATTTAAAACCTAGAACATTTATTTCTTCTGGTGGATTAGGGACAATGGGTTTTGGTTTTCCTGCAGCTATGGGTGCAAAGATGGGGTGTCCTGATAAAGTTGTATTCGATATTGCTGGTGATGGTTCAATTCAAATGAATATTCAGGAATTAGCGACTTGTGTTTGCAATAAAATAAATGTTAAAGTGGCTATTTTGAACAATGGTTATTTGGGAATGGTTCGGCAGTGGCAGGAATTATTTTATAAAAGACGTTATTCCCATACAACATTATGTAATCCTGACTTTGTCAAACTTATTGAAAGTTACGGTGGAGTAGGGATTCGTGTAACAAAAAAAGAAGAAGTAAAATCTGCTTTACAAAAAGCGATAGAGATAGATAATGTTGTGTTCTTAGATTTTCAAGTAGAACCTGAAGAGAATGTTTTTCCGATGGTTCCAGCTGGTGAAGCGATTAACCGTATGATTGGCGGAATGGCATAAGTTTATGCTGTCAAAATTATTTATTTTTTTAATTTTATTATTAAATACGGGAATTGTTTTCGCTCAAAGTAGTGCAGATAATGTTGATTGTCAGCAGGTGCAGAAAGAAATAAAAAGTTTTAAAATTTTAAAGAATAGTTCTTTTACAGAATCGGTAACATTAGCTGATGGAAAAACTGATGGGTCAATTCTAATGACTGAAGATGAAATTAAAGTCGATAGGGTTGGGAAAAATGTTTATTCTATTCGAAGAAAAACATCTAAGTCGATTAATACTCAGGATTCTACAGAAGTCGTTGATGTTTTTGAAAATTATCTTTATGGCGGTAAAGGTTATTTAGAGCATAAAGTTGTTGAAGATGGGAAAATTAAAGATCGTAAATGGGTAAAATCTCAAGTTTTAGGAGATGTTTTATGGGATTCCGTCAAAATTGATTTTATCTGTTCTAAAAATATCGAAGATTTTGGTTTGTCTTTGAAAGAAACAGCAATAGATAGTTTCGATAATAAAGAGTGTTATAAATTAAGTTATGTTGTTTCTAATGTAGAAAATTTTAAAAAATTTGCTGGTCCTGAAAATTCTTTAATCTTTAATCTTGATTTTTTAAAAATAGATAATGAAGAATGGATAATTAATTCTTTGGTTTTTGATGTTTTTGTTGAAAAAGAAAATTATTATCCGCTAGGATATAAGATTTTTTTTGATGTTGATATCGATAGCCAAAAGACTAAAGAAATTGGAATAAAAAATGTTAATTATAAAATTAATATTTTGGCTAAGTTTTTGGAAATAAATAAGGTTTACAGGATTACACTTCCTGATAAAGCTCTTGAAGCGGAGGAAAGTTAATGAAACATACAATTTCAGTTTTAGTGGAGAATAAATTCGGAGTGCTTGCACGAGTTTCCGGATTATTCAGTGCAAGAGGTTATAATATTACTTCGTTAGCTGTAAGTGAAACTTTGGACCCTACAGTTTCATATATGACAATTGTTGTTGATGCTAAAGATGAAAAAATCTTAGAGCAGATTATGAAACAGTTGGATAAGTTAATTGATGTAATTAGTGTTAATGATTTTACAAAAAAAGAACATGTGGAACGGGAACTTTTGCTTATTAAAATAGGATGTTCTGTTAAAGATAAGAAAAAAGTTGTTTCATTGTTAAAAAAGTTTACTGCTAAATTAATTAGCCATAATAAAGATGAGGCGATTATTGAAGCGGTTGGCGAGCAAGTGGAAATAAAAAAGTTGTTAGACAGTTTAAATGGTTTTGGAGTGAAAGAATTAATCAGAAGTGGAAAATTGGCAATTGCCCAATAAATTTTAAGAAAAAATAAAAGGAGGAAGTTAAAATGGCAAAGGTTTATTATGATAATGATGCAGATTTAAATTTAATTAAGGATAAAACTATCGCAATTATTGGTTATGGAATTCAGGGTAGAGGCCAATCATTGTGTTTAAGAGATTCTGGTTGTAAAGTTCTTGTATCTGAAATGGCAGGAACTCCAAATTTCGAGCAGGCAAAAAAAGATGGATTTACTCCTGTGTCTGCAGCGGAAGCAGCAAAACAAGCTGATATTATCCAGATTTTAACACAGGATCATGTTCAGGCAAAAGTTTATGAAGAGTCAATTAAACCGAATTTAAGCAAAGGTAAAGCACTTTGTTTTTCTCACGGATTTAATATTCGTTTTAAACAGATTAAACCTCCAAAGAATGTAGACGTATTTATGGTTGCTCCAAAAGGACCAGGTGCTTTGGTAAGAAGAATGTATGAAGAAGGTAAAGGCGTTCCAAGTTTGATCGCGGTTTTCCAAGATGCAACTGGAAAAGCAAAACAAATCGGTTTAGCTTATGCGAAAGCTTTGCGTGCTACAAAAGCAGGTGTTATTGAAACTACATTTCAGGAAGAAACAGAAACTGATCTTTTCGGCGAGCAGGCAGTACTTTGCGGCGGCGTGAGCGAGATGATCAAAGCTGGTTTTGATACTTTGGTTGAAGCAGGTTATCAGCCAGAGATTGCATATTTTGAAGTTTTACATGAGTTAAAATTAATTACTGATTTAATTCAGGAAAAAGGTATTTCCGGTATGCGTAGAAGTGTTTCTAACACTGCATGCTACGGAGATTTATCTCGTGGTCCAAGAATTATCACAGATAAGACTAGAAAAACAATGAAGAAAATTTTAAAAGAGATCCAGACTGGAAAATTTGCAAAAGAATGGATTAAAGAAAATGAAGATGGTCGTCCAAACTTTAATAGATTAATTAAAGAAGGCGATAATCATCAAATTGAAAAAGTTGGTAATAAACTTCGTGAAATGATGCCTTGGATGAAGCATTCATAAGTGGAAAGATAAGTTTGTCATCCCCGCTTGCGCGGGGATGACAATGTAGATAAAAAGGTATATTATGGAAAAAGTAATCATATTTGACACGACACTTAGAGATGGAGAGCAAGCACCTGGTGCTTCGCTTAACGTTGATGAGAAACTTGAAGTTGCACATGCGTTGTCATCGCTTGGGGTAAATATTATTGAAGCAGGATTTCCTGTTTCGTCTCCAGGAGATTTTGATGCTGTACAGAAAATCGCAAAAGCAATTCGTGGTCCGATTATTGCAGGGTTAGCGCGTTGTGTAAAAAAAGATATTGATGCGGCAGCTAATGCTTTAAAAGTAGCAAAACGCGGACGTATTCATGTTTTTTTAGCGACATCAAAAATCCATATGAAATATAAACTGCAAAAAGCGGAAGATGAAATTTTGCGTTTAGCCGTTGATGGTGTCAAATATGCTAGAAAATTTTGTTCTGATGTTGAGTTTTCTCCTGAAGATGCATCGCGTACAGAACGTCAGTTTTTGTATCGAGTAGTAGAAGCGGTTATTGCTGCAGGTGCATCGACGGTAAATATTCCAGATACTGTGGGGTATGCTTATCCTCAGGAGTTTGGGGACTTGATTAAATCCATAAAAAATAATGTGCCTAATATCAATAAAGCGGTAATTTCTGTGCATTGTCATAATGATTTAGGGTTAGCTGTTGCGAATTCTCTTGAAGCGATTAAAAATGGTGCGCGTCAGGTTGAGTGTACTATAAATGGTTTGGGAGAACGTGCAGGTAATGCGGCGATGGAAGAAATTATTATGGGATTAGAAATCCGTAAAGATGTTTTTTCTAATGTTACGACTGATATCAAAAAAGATCATATCTATAATATTTCTCGTCTTGTAAGCAAACTTACAGGTTTTGCAGTTGCTCCTAACAAAGCTATTGTTGGAGGAAATGCTTTTCGTCATGAATCTGGAATTCATCAGGACGGGCTGATAAAAGAACGGTCAACTTATGAGATTATTGACCCTAAAAATGTTGGATTTACAGATGCGCAAACTTTTGTATTAGGTAAGCATTCCGGACGTCATGCGTTTAAGGAAAGATTAAAAATTTTAGGATTTAATCTGAATGATGAAAAACTTGAAAAAGCTTTTAATAGTTTTAAGGAGTTAGCGGATAAGAAAAAAGATATTTATGATGATGATTTAAGAACTATAGTTGAAGATGAGATTAAAGTTATTAAACCTGTTTGGCAATTTGTAAGTTTTAAAGTTAATTCTGGTACAGGAGTTGAGCCGATTGCGGAAGTTAAACTTAAAAATAAAGGGAAAATTTTTACAGGTTCATCTACAGGAGATGGTCCAGTAGATGCTTGTTTTAAAGCAATCGATAAGATTACGAATACAAAAGCCAAGTTACAGGATTTTCGACTAGAAGCAGTTACTTCTGGTAAAGATGCATTAGGTGAAGCAAGTTTAAAACTTAATGTAAAAGGTAATTTAAAAATAGGAAACGGTTCTAGTACTGATATTATAGAAGCTGCCGTTAAAGCATATCTGGACGCAATCAATAAGATTGAATCTAAATGAGTTCACCGAAAATTTATGGTCTCCTAGGGTGGCCAGTTTCGCACAGTCGTTCACCAGCAATGCAGACAGCTGCATTTAAAGCGTTAAATATAAATGCAGAGTATAGGTTGTTTGCTATAAATCCTGACGATTTAGATAATTTTCTAAAAGAGATTCTTCAAAAAAATATATCCGGTTTAAATATTACAGTTCCACATAAAGAAAAAGTTTTAGAGTTTGTTAAATTCGATGAGAAAAATTTATTCTTAAAAGAAATAAAAGCGGTGAATACTATTTCTTATCGGGATGGTAGTTTTTATGCGTATAACACCGATATTGAAGGGTTTTCTAAAAGTTTGAAAGAAAATTTTGATCCGCTGGGTAAAAGTGTTGCTGTTCTTGGGGCAGGTGGTGCTGCTAAAGCTGTAGCTTTTGCGCTTGCGCAAGACAAAGCTAATCAAATTGTAATTTGGGCTAGGGATAAAAATAAGTCGCAAGGGATTGTTGGAATAGTTAAAAAATTTTTCCCTACTACTGATATTTTTTGTGTTGATAAGATTAATGATTTGAATATTGAGAACAAAGATCTTTTGGTGAACACGACATCTGTGGGAATGAAAGAAACAGATGATTTGTTAATAGATTCTAGTAAGTTATCTTCGCAAACCTTTGTTTTTGATTTGATTTACAATCCTGTTGAAACTAAGTTATTGCAGGTAGCGGCTAAGATTGGATGTAAAACTTCTAATGGGTTAATGATGTTATTGTATCAAGGTGAGGCAGCATTTGAAATCTGGACTGGTCAGAGTGCTCCGCATGAAGTTATGAAAAATGCTTTGTTGGAGGCGATGAAAAAATGATACATAAACCGCAAGAAAAATATATGCAGTTGGCGATTCAAGAAGCAAGAAAAAATATTATGAGCATGGATGGTGGGCCGTTTGGAGCGTGTATTGTGAAAGATGATAAAGTTATTTCTGTTGCACGTAATAATGTGTTAAGATCTGACGCGACTGCACATGCGGAAATAAATGCAATTCGTTTAGCTTCTAAACAGTTGCAAACTTATAATTTATCAGGTTGTGTTATTTATTCAACTACTGAGCCGTGTCCGATGTGTTTTAGTGCGATTCATTGGTCGAGAATTGATATGATTATTTATGGGACAAGTATTCAGGATGTAAAAAAAATCGGGTTTAATGAGTTATGTCTTTCTAATTCTAAGATGAAGATGCTTGGGAAAGCTAAAATGAAGATTAAATCCGGATTTCTGCTTAATGAATGTAAGATATTGCTTGAGGATTGGAATAATAAGGACGATAAAGAAATATATTGATGCATAACGCATCTTGTTATTATAGGAGATGAAGATATGTGGGAAAGTTTATTTGTTTTTTTTATTGGTGCAGTTATCGGAAGTTTTTTGAATGTTTGTATTCATAGAATGCCTTTAGAACAATCAATTGTTACTCCAGGTTCCCATTGTCCGAACTGTAAAAAAAATTTACAGTGGTTTGATAATATTCCTTTGTTTGGATATATTCTTTTAAATGGTAAGTGTCGTTATTGTAAAAAACCTATTTCTATCCGTTATTTTATTGTTGAGTTATTTACAGCAATTACTTTTATAGTTTTATATGGTGTTTTTGGTTTAACTTTAAACTTTTTTATGTATACGACTTTTATTTGTGGGTTAATCGTTGCTTCTTTTATTGATATTCCGCACCGTATTATTCCTGATGAAATTTCTGTTGGAGGAGTTGTAGTTGGATTTATTTTTAGTTGTTTAAAAGGGATAACTTTTAATCCATTAAGTTATAAGTTTTCATTTATGATTGATTCTTTTTTCGGGATTTTAGCTGGTGGCGGTATTATTTATTTAACCGGAAAAATTTTCGATCTGATTTATTTTAAAATATTGAAAAATCCTCCTATCCAAGGTGAGACAGAGTCTATGGGCGGAGGAGATGTAAAATTATTAGCGATGATCGGAGCATTTCTTGGTTGGAAACAGGCTATTTTGACTTTTTTCCTAGCTCCATTTTTCGGAGCAGCAGTTGGAATATTCAGTGTAATCTTTAAAAAAGATCATACCATTCCTTATGGGCCATTCCTTGCTTTGGCTGCAATTATTTCTATGTTTTATTATCCTCAGATTATTAGCATGATTTTTGTGAGAGGATAATTAATGGCTTTTTTAAATGGTCTTGAATTTTTTATTTCTAAAAAAGTAGGCAAAGCTGTTACAGATCATCATATGCTTGAAGATGGTGATACAGTTGTAGTCGCTGTTTCTGGAGGTAAAGACAGTTTAACTTTGCTTAAAGTTTTGAATGACAGAAGAAAGTTTGTCCCAATTAAATATAATTTAGTCGCTGCGCATATCGATTTTGGTTATCATAAACCTATCACTAAAAAGTTAATTTCTTATTTTAAAAAAGAAAAAATAAAATATGAAGTTGTCAAATCCGATGTTTTAAAAAAAACAGATCCTAAAAAAATTAATTGTTTCTGGTGTTCTTGGAATAGAAGAAAACTGTTGTTTGAGTTAGCGGATAGGTTAAATATAAAAAAAGTAGCTTTTGGGCATCATAAAGATGATATTGTTCAGACAACGCTTATGAATTTATTTTTCCATGGAGAAGTTTCAACTATGTGTCCTAAACAAGAGTTGTTTAAAGGAAAAATTGTAATAATTCGTCCAATGGCGTATGTCGAGGAATCTATGATTAAAAGATTTTTTAAACATGCAGATTTTCCTGAGACTCAAGGATGTTCTTGTGTTCATTCAGATTTATCTAATCGCAAAAAAGTTGCAAAAATCATACAATCTTTAGAAAAAAAGTGTCCAGAAATCAGAACGAATATTTTTAGGGCAACAAGCCGAATTAAAGAAGGTTATTTAGGGAAAAATGATTATTAATGTCAAAGTTGTGCCTAAGTCCAGTAGAATAAAAGTAACGCAGGATGGGCAGAATTATAAAGTTCATTTGACTAAGCCTGCGGTTGATGGGCAGGCTAATGATCAGCTGATTGAAGTTTTGGCAGATTATTTTCAAGTAAAGAAATACCAGGTGGAAATTGTTAAGGGCGATACAGGTCGTAATAAAATTATTAAAATAGATGAATTGTAAATAGTTTGCAAAAAATAAAATTATGAATAATAAAATTTTTGATGGGAAGTTTAAGAATGAAGTAGCGGGGGGATATAGTTTGGCGACTGATGGGAATATGTCTCTTAATTGTCCTGATGTTAAGAAAGCTATAGAAAATAGGAAATTAAACTTAAATCATTTAGGAATTAACCCTTCGCAAATAATTTGTGCCAAGCAAAGGCATACTGATAAAATTTTGTTAGTTACAAAAAAAGATTGTGGTCGTGGAGCGTTGAGTTACGATAATGCTTTTGATTCTGTAGATGCGTTTATAACTAACCAAAAAAATGTGCCGATTTGTGTTTTTACGGCTGATTGCCAATCGGTTTTTTTATATGATAAAAAAAATCATGCGATTGGAATAGTTCATTCAGGTTGGAAAGGTACGCATCAGAATATAACCGGAAAAACCGTAATTGCGATGAAGGAAATTTTTAAAACTGATCCGCAGTATTTGTATGCTTTTTTAGGTCCATCGATAAGAAAGTGTTGTTATGAAGTTGGTCCTGAATTCAAAGAATATTTTCCAAAGTTTGTTAAAGAAAAGTCTCATAAACTTTGTTTTGATAATGCTGGTGCGAATAAAAGTCAATTAATGGCGCAGGGTGTTTGCGCCGATAATATCAGTGATTGTGGGTTATGTACTTGCTGCAATGAAAAAATGTTTTTTTCTTATCGCAGAAATCCGGATGCTGCCGATAGGATGATATCGGTTTTGATGCTGTAGTAAGGAGTGAGTAAATGTACTGTGTAATTTTTATAACTGTAGCAAATGAAAAAGAAGCGAAATTAATTTCTAATAGTTTAGTTGAGAAAAAGTTAGCGGCGTGTGTTAATTGTGTTGATAAAATAAAATCCACATTTTTTTGGCAAGGAAAGATTGATAAAGCGGATGAGTTATTGCTTATAGTGAAATCTAAGAAGAATCTTTTACCAAAGTTATTTAAAGAGGTTAAATCCTTGCATAGTTATACTGTTCCTGAAATTATTGCTTTACCTATTATTAGCGGATATAAACCTTATTTGGAGTGGATAAATGAGTCTGTCAGGTAAGTTAGTTGTTACTGGGCATCCTATAGATTTTGTTTTAGCATTTCTAGGCGGGATAATGATAAGTTTTACTCCTTGTGTTTATCCTTTATTGCCTGTGACCGCAGGATATATCGGTATAAATATTAAAGGTCCTATTTTAAAAGGTTTGTTACTTAGTTTTTTCTATGTTTCTGGAATTGCGGTGACATACTCTGCTCTAGGTATAATTGCAGCGTTGACTGGAAAGTTGTTTGGTAGTATAAGTACGCATCCTGTAACTTTAATTATTGCTGGAATTATTATCATTATTTTTGGGCTTTCCATGTTGAAAGTTTTTGTTTTATATTTCCCTGCGATTGTAAAATTATCGCATTTTCATAAGAAAGGTTATTTTTCTGTTTTTTTACTTGGGTTAACTTCTGGTTTAACTATATCTCCTTGTGTGAGTCCAGTTTTAGGCGGAATACTTTCTTATTTGGTTACAACTAAAAATGTTTGGTATGGTGCAGGGTTGTTGCTTGCTTTTGGCTACGGGATGGGGGTTACCTTAATTATTCTTGGTGCTTTTAGTTCGATATTATTGCATCTTCCAAAATCAGGAAAATGGATGTTGATTATTGAGAGAATTTGTGCGATATTAGTAATGGGTGTTGGGTGCTATTTAATCTTTACAGGTATAAGGAGTTTTTAAATGTTCAATTTAAAGAAATTATTTCTTAGTTTTGGCCTGGTTTTATTTTTTACTATTAATTGTTTTGCATCAGCCCCTGATTTTAAATTAAGTAATTTGAACGGCATTCCAGTAGAATTAAAAGAGTATAAAAATAAAAAACCAGTGTTATTGCTCTTTTGGAATACTAGATGCCCATATTGTGTTACTCAAATCAAAGAACTTACTAAAACACATAAACAGTTAACAGATAAAGGGATTGAATTATTAGCAGTAAATACTGGGGATTCAAAAGAAAGAATTGAAAGATTTTTTAAACAAACTGGATTTTTTTTACCACAGGTTTTATTAGATAGTGATTTGGAAGTATCTGATAAATACCAGATTATAGGAATTCCTTCCTATTTTTTGATTGATAAAAAAGGGGAAGTGCGCTTTGAAGAACATTCTTTCCCTCAGCAAGAACTTATTGATCAGATAGTTAAAGAATAAATTTTATAGAAAGTTATTATAATGTTATCACATAAAGTAAAAGGACTTTTAGGGCAGACAAGTTTTATTCATATTGCATCTTGTGATTTTGATAATAATCCTAATGCTGCAGTAAAATTAGTTTTGAAGGTTGAAGGTAATTTTGTTTACTTGGCGGATTATACTGAAGGTAAGACCTATCAAAATTTAAAAATTAATCCGATTGCGTCATTATCTTTTGATAATCGTGATACTTTGAGCGGTTTTCAAATTAATGGTCCTGTAGAGATTATTGATAAGGGAGCAGAATATGATATAATATGTTCTGAGCTACATAAAAAAGAATTAAACCTTTCAGCAGAAAGAATTATTAAAGCTGTTAGCGAGGGAAAAGTTACAAAAGATTTTGAAATTAACGCTAATAAAAAAGTTGTTATCTTTAAAGTGAAAATTGAATCTGTAGCAGAATTTAAATATACTGGTGAAATTATAAGAGAAGCAATTAAAGATTTATAACGAAAGGGATATTTTCATGTTTGATAAGTTAAAAGGTCTTATGGATATGCAGAAAAAAATGGGAGAGATTAAAAAACAACTTGAAAGAGCGACTTTTGATGTTTCTAGTGATGATGGTGCGATAAAAATTACGATGAATGGTGCTCAGCAGATTCAGGATGTTTCTGTAGTTTCTGAAAAAGTTGATGTAAATAAATTATCAAGAACGATTAAAGATACTGTAAATAAAGCGATTAGAAAATCTCATGAAATTGCAGCGGATAAGATGAAGGAAGTTAGCGGATTAAATATTCCAGGACTATAAAATGCCAGAAACGAACTTTTTTGAAGTTGTAGAAACAATTTTTGTAAAAGATACCCGGTATAAGCCGGATAGTTATGAATTTGTTTTACAAGCTTTATATTTTACTCAATGTGGTTTTCATCCGGCGGGCCGGCCAGCTTTCCGGCGGCGATTTGCTTGCCTTCTTCGCCGCCCTCGCCCGAACAGGTCAGGTTTTCGAGGTCCATGGTGCCGTACCGGCCATGGACCGTGTAGTGCGTGCC
>CAYQXW010000040.1:0-12141 GCA_964421615.1 uncultured Planctomycetales bacterium | reverse complement strand
GAAGGATCATTATTCAATAATCTAAGATTTTTTGGCAAGGGATGACTTAACAACCGGATATAATCTTTTGAATAATAAAAGTTATTTTTTTTAGTAATCTGAGCATTAAAAATACATTCAAAAAGCGAATAAATCGGACTTCTCTTTAACGAATATCCCAAAGAAACATTAAAATCCTGATTAACACTTGATATCTGAGACAATAATGGGATTAAATGATCAGGTTTAGGTAAAACAATAACTGTATTTTCTTTTTTCTCAATCTTATCTAATACATCACGCACTAAACAGACTTGGGAATGCAAATCAAATCCAGCTAAAATTTCAAAACTACGGTCTAACTTAGAATTATCTGGCAATGCAACATCAACAGAAAACCTTTTAAATAAATCTTTCATCACAGACCAATCATTATCCGCTTGAAAAATTAAATCCGCTTTATCTTTTTCATAAAAATACTTTAAAATTCTCTCCTCAGTCTTATGCAAATAAAAAAAGTTACAAAAAAATAATCTTTCAAACTCAGGAAGTTCAATATCTTGGAATTTACTTACGGTTAAATATTTTAGTCCTCGGGTAAAAGCTTTACGTTTTACCATCTCTTTATGATAAATCTCACGTAATTCCACTAAATTACTTAAAAGCTTATTAATACTTTCCGGAACATCATAGCCTATTTGAGCATTCAACTGAATATTTTGAATGTCTTCGATTTTAATATCTTCTAAATCTAATTGTTCAATAAAACTCAAAATCTCTCTAGCCCAAGGTAGAAACTCTGCAAAATGCTGTCTTTTATCTAAAATATGTTTAAAATTATTTTTAACCAAAGTATAGATTAAATAACAACTTTCCATATCTTTTATATTCAAAATCTCAAACTTCTTCTCAAGCAAATAGTCTACAAATTCATCAATAGAAAAAATTTTAGGAGGAATAAAGCTTTTATTAATTCTTTTAGCAAGTTCCCGTCTTAAAAAAAGTGCAGGGCGCTTACCACCAAAAATAAAACAAAGGCTAGATATATCTTTATTCTGCTCGATATATTCCTTTTGGATTAAATCCACTATTTCAGGAATAAGCTTTTGCGTTAAATTAAAATTAATTACTCTTGCCATAAAACCTCATCTAAATCTAGATTATCTAAATATATTAAAAAACATTTAATATGTTTTTGGGAATATATCTCTTTCAGAATTAAAGCATATTCTTTTAACTGCAAATAATACTCTTCTTTACCTTGAGTAGAACTTTTATAATCAATAATTGTTATTTGTTTATCCGTAATTAAAACTCTATCCATCCTTTTAGTATGCCCAAAATGATCAACAAACTCTTTTTCAATATAAACTTCTGTTTTTTCTAAATTAAAGAAATTTATAAATCGAGTATCGCTTAATAAAGTTTTTACTTTATTCTCTATAAAATCCCATTCTTTAAAAAGTTTGAATTTATTTTTTGCTTTATTAATTGCCTTATCAACAAATTCATTAATATCTTTATCTTTTATATTATCCATAAAAGATAAAACATAGTGTAAACAATCTCCTTTAATAATTGAATCCCTATTCACAATCTGGTTAAAAGATAAAAACTCATCTTTTAAATACTCAACCCAATCCCGATAATCATTGACTTCAAGTTTTTTTATTATATTCTCTTCTAATTTTCTAGTTTGGTCATATTCTATTTGTTGTCCAAACTCATCAATATCAGTATTCAATAAAAATCTAGCAATATTATTGCTATTAGATGTTTTCTTAGGAATAAAAACATACAACTCTTTTTTAGCTCTCGTACAAGCAACGTATAAATTATTTAACTCATCCAACATAGATTTTTTAAACTCTTGAGTATAAATATCTCTCAACTCATTAGAAAAATCCAAACTAGAATCTTTTTTAATATACCGAAGCTCTAAATAATCAGGCTGAGTATTAAAAATAAAGGTTCTGTTTTTACTATTCCCTGATCCGACTTTAACATCCATCTCAAAAAAAGGAATCACTACTACATCAAACTCTAACCCTTTAGACTTATGCACTGTTATCACTTTTATGCTATCTTTATTTGCTACATTAACATAAAGATTCTCAGCAAGTTCCCGATCAAAATAATCTAGAAAATAAGAAATACTTTGATTATCAGATTCTTGTTGTTTTATCACTTCTAACAGTTTCAGAATAAATCCTTGCGATAAAGAAAAATTTTTCATTATTTGAAACCTACTTAAAATCGAAATCATCAACTCATACAAAGGAACAAATCCTACAGTTTTGTAAAAATCTTCAATAAAATTTTCCCAAACTATCGGATACTTTATTCTAAAATAACGATATAAATATAACTTATGCTTAGACTTACTTTTTTGTTTATTATTATTAAATAAAAAATCTTGAATCTCATGTTTAGATATTCCAGAAGCTTTAGAAAAGATATCACCTAGAATAAATGTAGCAAAAGATAAATCATCTATCGGAGAATTAAGAAACTTTAAAAAAGCTATTATTTCTTTAACTAAAGGATTTTCACGAATATTAAGAGTTTTTTCAGATTCAACCGGTAGTTTTTTATCCAATAACCAACTAGTGATCATTTCAACCTCACTATTAGACCGGCATAAAACAGCAATATTCTGATTAGAAAAACGACTTTGCAACTGATTGATTAAAACATCTAACTTTTCTTTAATATAATCTTCTAATTCTTCTTTCTTATCTATATCAACCTTTTCTATTTTGACATATCCTTTATCATTTTGCGCACGATATTCTTGTTTAGAATTATCAAAGATAGCAGCTATATCAGAAACATCATTTTCCGATAAAAATAAACTAGTTTTTTGATTTTCTTGTCTTAAAAAATTAAACTTCTTAAGATTTTCAACACTAAAAACAGAATTATTAAACTCTACTATTGTCTTTTGGCTACGAAAATTATAGGATAACAACCGAGTTTTAACATTATATGATTGCAAATCACTTTTCAACTGATCAAATAATCTTACGTCGCCTCCCCTAAACCTATAAATCGCCTGTTTCTTATCACCAACATAAAATAGTGTCCCACCTCTGGATAAAGAATCTACAACCATCGCCTGCAAATTACCCCACTGTAAATTACTCGTATCTTGAAACTCATCAATTAAAAAATGTCGGAATGTAGTCGCCAACCGGTAATATATTTCAGGAACTATTTCTAATTCATTCTGAAATAAACTTTGTGCTTGCTTATTTAATTCTTCAAGAAAAATAATATCTTCAAATTTAGATAATTCATTAAATTTTTTCAAAACTCCATCAAAAATATCAACATAACAGTTAAACATAGCCACAGACTGCCATACGCAATAAACTTCTATATTATCCTTAATGGTTTTCCATAATCCAAACACTTCATCAGAAACAATAAATCCTTTTTTTACCATTAAATCACTTTTAGAAAAAGGATTAAAAAAATCTTCCAGTTTTCCAACTGATATATCAGAATTAAAATCTTTAACAAACTTTGACCAATAAATCAAATTTACTTCTGCAGGTAAAATCTTCTTTAGCTCCAACATTAAAGCTTTTATTTTTTCCTTCTGGTTACGTAAAACCTCTAACTCAATAGAAGACTTTTTTAAATTTAAACCAAAACTATTCTTGGCATTCAGTAAAATTTCCATAATATCTAAAATATCTTGTTTGGGCATCCATGATTTCTTATTTTCAAGATAAATATAATTTTCCAAAAACTTCAGAAACTGGCTCATAATCTGATTATCTTTTGCAGCTTCATCAATAAGGTTATCAAAACTATACGCAAGTTGCTGCCGATGGTCAGTTTTAATCCTAAAATCAGCAGATAAATCTAATTTAAAAGCACATCCTGAAAGAATAGAATTAATAAAACTATCAATTGTTTGAACTTGAAAATAATTATAGTTTTTAATAATATAATCCATTACTAAAAAAGATTTCTGACGGGCAAACTCAGAATCAATCCCTAAACTTTGCAAAAGATTATCTTTCTCTTGTTGATTTGCAAACTTATCTAAAGCAAGTTTTTTCAAGAACTCTAAAATTCTTGTTTTCATCTCTAATGCAGCTTTATTTGTAAAAGTCATAGAAAGAATATTACTTAAGATAATCTCATTAATGGGCATGCGGGGATTAAGCAGGAGCTTAAGGTAACGACTGGCAAGAGCATAAGTTTTTCCTGACCCAGCAGAAGCTTCTACAACACAAACTTCTGGATAAGAAATACTATGCTCTGAATTAAAATTATGCTGGTTCTGAGTATCTTGACTCTTCTGGTTCATCTAAATATTTAATTACTTCACTGGAAGGTAATTCTTGAACATTCTTCAATTTTTTTTCAATAGTCCTAGACTTCATTGTTGCATCTTCAATCGTATGGCTTGCTTCTTCTAATTTTTTATGTGTTTTCTCTAATAAATCACCAAATTTTCCAAATTCAACTTTTACAACAGCTAATAATTTCCAAATCTCGCTAGTTCGTTTTTCAATAGCTAAAGTTCTAAATCCCATTTGTAAACTATTCAATAACGCTGAAATTGTCGTAGGGCCAGAAACAATAACTCTAAACTTTGATTGTAATAAATCGAATAATCCTGGAATACGTAAAACTTCTGCAAAAAGCGCTTCTGTAGGTAAAAACATAAATGCAAAATCTGTAGTATTGGGAGGATCAATATATTTATCTCGAATATCTTTAGCTTGAGATTTAATTCTTTCTTCTAAAGCTTTAATACATTCCTTAACCAAATCAACATTTCCTTGTTCCTGAGCTACCAATAATCTTTCATAATCTTCTTTAGGAAATTTGGCATCAATAGGAAGCCAAACAACATCTTTTTCCCTACCGGGCAGCTTAATTGCAAATTCAACCCTATCCTGAGAATTCTTCTTAGTCGGGACATTTAACGAATACTGTTCAGGAGTTAAAATTTGTTCAAGTAAATTACCTAAAAGGATTTCACCCCAAATACCGCGAGTTTTAACATTACTAAAAACTTTCTTTAAATCTCCAACCCCTGTAGCAAGATTCTGCATCTCACCTAACCCTTGATGAACCTTTTCCAACCGATCACTAACTAATTTAAACGATTCTCCCAACCTTTTTTCAAGAGTAGCGTGCAGTTTTTCATCAACCACTTGCCTCATTAATTCTAATTTATCTGAATTATCCCTCTGAATATCTGTAAGTTTTTTTTCAATAGTTTGCCGGACATTTTCTAATCTTTGTTCATTCGCTTGGAGTTGATTATTCTGTAATTTTGATAATTCAGTAATTTGTGAAAAGATATTATTGCTAAAATTGCTTAAAGAATTATTTAATTCCTGCCTATTTCTAGCAATTTCTTCCTGAATAGCTTTCTCTGAATCACGATTACTACCTTTATTAATAAATAATAAAATTAAAAAGACTAAATTAACTATAACTAAACCAATTAATAGTAACATCATAAAACCCTTCTCCTTGTTAAAATCATATTAACACAACAAAAATTGGCTTACAATAGCTTTTAATTCTTTAGCTTATTTGAACAGAAATTGTTGGATAGTTAATAGTTGCAGTTTTATTAGCAGCAAAATCATTATCATTAAATATAACTTGTTCATGAAGATCAAAATTAATTCTTATTGTTTTATTCTGTCCTGCAGTAATAGTAACTGGTGTAGCAGAAAAATCAGAACCAGTTAAAGTAACTACAAAATAATCGTCATCATCAATATCTAACTCATATTTATACGTTGCAGTACTAGTAGGCAAATCTTCAGGTAAAATAATATTCCCGTTTTCTTGTGTATTTCCTAATGCTGTTTCAGCAATTACAACACACTGTCCAGTTACATCAGGAGTATCCAATTCATCATAATAATATGCCTGAACATCATCTTGGGTACAATAAATATCTGACCCATCCGTAGCACCAATAGTAACCGTCCTTGACATTGTTAACCTAATTCCATCATATGTTCCCGGGTCTAAAACAATACTAGAACCATAATTTCCTATTTTACCATTTAAAACTGAAGCTATATCAAAAATTAAACTTTCATCACCTTTTACTAAAACCCAAGTATCTGCATCTGCCAAAACATCGTGAACTTCAACTTTACTAACAGTGATATCAAAATAATCAGGAGTAACAGAATATCTAGCAGCAAATAAATTACTATGGAAAAATATAAGAAAAAATAACACCATAAAAGTTTTCTTAAAATATTTAAACATCTGATCTCCCAATTTCTATCGTTATAGTCGCATCTAAAGGAGTAGAAGAAGAACTATTAATTTTAGATTCATTCCATCTTTCTACTTTTATTGTAAAATCTCTTTCAACTCTATCTAACATCATTTTTACTAAATCATTATACGTATATTCCGGCTGAGCAGAAAAATTTTTCCACCAATCAGATGGAGTAACATTATCAAAATCAAAATTAACTCTAGAATCAACTTTCCAAGCGCGACCACCATTTTTATCCTCATAATTTTCAACATTTACAGTCAACGCTTTTGTAGGCTTAATCTGCCAACGTAACTTCCAACCATTAATATCTTTAGACTTTTTGTAATCATAATAATCAAAACCACCAAAAAACTTTAACCATGGGAAATAAGGAATCGGAGCCCCTAACTCAAAATCAAATCCGTTAACTGCTTTTTCATAAGTAAAAGCCGATGCGCTTTCCTCTACTACTCTTTTTGGAGAAAGACCAAAATAAGTATTAAACCTAGCTTCAATATTTTTAGTAAATGCTTCTAACCCTACACCTAATCTATAATGCTTATGCAAATCTTGCCAGTCAAAAAAGCTATTAATACCTCCCAATAAATTATTTTCATACATTAAAGTTCTATATCCAACACCGAGAGAATAATTACCACGACCATCTTGCCAAGAAACTCTATTATGAGTAAAAATAACATCTTTATTATCCAAAGATTCAGAAAGGGGTTGGACTGTTTCAAAATACATTTTAGGTTTTTGACTTTCGCCAACAGACACCCCATAAGACGTTCTCGATAACCAATCACCTTTTTCTATTTCTTTATCCTTTGATTCTTTTTTTAATTTTTCAGTTTTTTGTTTTGCTAAAACTTTCTTTTCCTCTTCTTCTTTAGGAAAAATAACTACTGGTTCTTCAGAATCTTGATGAATTAAAGAAACAGGTTCTACATTAATAATTTCGCTTACTTCTTTTTTAGGCTCCATAACTCTACCATCAAACTCAAACATATCTAAATCAACAGCAATCATTTTACTTTTATCATAATAATAAGCATTCTGAGCAAAAAGCAATTTAGAATTCATTAAAACTAGACAAATAAAAAAAAGTTTTTTAAACATTCTTATGATTTTAAAAATCTCCATATAAAGATTATCGGAATATTATAGATTAATTTTATATTTATTTTATAATTTACATCCAAATTTATTATCTAAACTGATTTTTCCAGCTCCAGCTACTAATAAAGACAAAAAACAAGATATTAAAACAAAATTATATTCAAATCCACCCGCTGTTATAAAAAAACCTTTAGCTAAATGCACTTTTAAAGTTGCAAATACCATTAGAATAAGTAAAAAGAAAGAAAAAGATCGCGTAAATAACCCAATAAGAATAAAAATTCCACCTAATAACTCAAGATAAGCAACAAAATAAGCAAACAAAACAGCAGGAGAAAACCCTAAAGACGCTAAAAACTTAGTAAATCCATCAATACCTGGACCATTAAATAAACCAAAAGCCTTTTGTAATCCATGCGCAATAAACACTATTCCTAAACTAATTCGAAGCAATAATAATGCCAGATTGTACACTTCAACCTCCTTTTAAAAGATTAAAAAACAATCTAATTTTATTTTTCATTCCAAATGTTCTGTAAATACAAATTAAATAATGAAAAACAATTGCTTTTATACCTTGAACTTTCTTACTTAACACTAGCCCACATGCTTTATTATTTGCCATAGGAATAATATACCCTAAATCAACCGGAAAAAATTTAGCTAACGGTTTTTTATATATAATTTTTATTAAATTTTCTGCAGCATGTATCCCCTGAGCAATAGAAAATTGAACTCCCATTCGTAAAAAATTACCCTCGAACGGAAAACAAGCTGCATCCCCCACAACAAAACAATTAGAATTAACTGACAAAAAATCATCAACAAGAATTCTTCCTTGAGGATTTTTTTTAATACTCATTTTCTGTATATAATCAGCTGTTCGTACACCAGCAGCCCAAATAAGTAAAGAATTATCCAAGATTTTACCATTTGAAATATTAATCATTTTTCCATTAATTTGCTCAATAGACGTATTTAACAAAACATTAATTCCCAATCTTTTAAGATTAAATAAAACATAATCTTTCATCCATTGTGGCAAGGGGCCTAAAATACTAGGAGCTCTTTCAACAAGAAAAATATCTTTATTAAAGTTATTTTTCTTTAGTAACACTCTTAAATTTGTTGCCACTTCTATTCCGGTATATCCTGCTCCTGATATTACAAAATTATCATACATATTTGATAAACTTAATTTCTTTATTTTTTCAACATCTAATACATTATCAATCTTGCAAGATATCTGTTCAATTTGTTTATTTCCATAAAAATTTGTTTGAGATCCACTAGCTATAATTAAAAAATCATATTTATATTCAGATTTATTAGAAACAATTTTACTTTGTTCTAAATCTACAGAAAGAATTTCCTCATTTAAAAAATTAATTTTGTTTTTACGACAAAACTTTTCCAAATCAAACAATAAATTCTCCGAATCAATACCTCTTCCTAAAATATCCGGCAGCAAAGGTAAAAAAACAGATTTTTTTTGGCTATCAATTAAAAAAATATTAGCTATATTCTTTAGCTGACATTTCAATTTTTTAGCAGCATAAATTCCACTAAATCCAGCACCAATAATAAAAATATTTTTTTTAATCATAAAAATTTACCTAATAGCATAAAATTAAAAACAAATAAAATTACATTTTTTATTTTTTATATCTAAAGCTAACTCATTCTTCGGATCTAACTCCAAAGCTTTAGTTAAAGCATCTTCATATAATTTTAATTTTTTTTCTCTTTTATATACCTGGGCCAACCGAACATGTGCATCTACAAATTTAGAATCAGCAAGTATGGTTTTTTCTAAAAAAATTCTAGCTAATTTCAAATTACCACCTGCAATTCTCGGAGCCAATAAATAAAAACTACCAAACCCGTATAAAACCACAGGAGATTTTGGTTGTATTTTATAAGCTTTTTTAAGAATAGGAAGAATAGAATTACCATAAACAATTTTACTTACTGGCCCACCATAATAAGCTACCATCCCTTTTATTCCAGCCAATAAACTTAACGCTCTAACTTTATTCACAACATCTATTTTATTTTTATCTAATGCAATAACTTTATTCAATAGTTCAATTCCATCTTTATATTGTTGTTTTATATACTTAATATAAGCTAAACTTATAAACGCTGGTGCAAAATCTGCATTTTTTTCAACAATTTCTCTTAAAATCTTTTCACTTTGTCCAATTTCATGCAATCTTCTTAAAACTTCTGCTTTCCCCCAAAGTGCTTCAATAGAATCCGGACGTAATATTAATAATCTATCAAAAACTTCTTTGGCCTTATCAGTCTCATATAAATTCAAATAAACAATTCCTAAAATATAATTTTTATCAAAACTATTTGGCTCTTCAAGAACACTTTGAAATGCTTGATTTAAATCAATTATTTCAGCTTGATCATTTAATTCATACCACTGACTAGCAAATACATTAACACTAAAACTTACAATAAAAAAAAACAATAAAACAATCGCTCTCATTATAAAAACTCCCTTAAATATATTTATTAATTATTCTTTATATAATTTAACATTAGCATTATAGTTTTATTAAGGTTATTTGATATGTTTTTTTCTTCATTTTTACTTAAAACACTAACATTATTTTTAGGTTTCACATAAGATTCTTGATTTATTTGGCCATTTTTATTATCAGTACTTACAGATTTCTTTTTCTTAAAAATAATATTATCGGTATCATCAGAAATATACGTAACATATTTACCTTTTTTTTCAAACATTCTTGTACTTACCTGCTCTTCAGCAATCTTTTTCCCAATCTTATTATTACCAACAGGCATAAATTGTTTTCTTACAAATTCTTTTCTAATAGGTTGTGGTAAACTGTATTGTTTAATATTATCATCTTTTTTTACTTTTATCTGCTTATCAACATTTTTTAAACTCACTTGAGTTCTTTTAATAATATTATCCAAAGCTACATCTTTTTTTGTATCATCATAATCAATTATTATCTCTTGCGTTTTATTTCTTTTAACAGAAGCTTTTTGTTTTACAGCAATATTTTTTTCACTATTCCTTCGTGCTAAATAATTAATTTCCTTTAATCTTTCCTGTTGGATATCAATATCCTTGCCATAATCCTTTTTATAATCATAATTCTCATTATCAATTTTTTTCATATAATAATCTTGATATTTCGACTCAGCAGCTTTTTGAGAAATACTCTGACTTATTTTTTTAGTTAATTTCTTATTGTTTTCAACGCTTTCATTAAATCTTTTACCTGTTTCTTCTCTAAATTTATTACGTTCATAATTATCTTTTATAATATTTTCATTAAATTTTTTCGCAACTTCATTTTTTAAATTCTTTTCTTTATTTGGTTTATTTTCATTTTCAACAAAACTTTTTTGTAAACCATCCCTCTTATTAAGCCTATCTTTTTGTACATACTCTATTTTATCTTGAGCAGTTTTTACACCAACAAATCTTTTAAACTTATCGTACATTTGAGATAAAAGGAATTTGTTTTCTTTAGCCTTTTTATTCACATAATTACTCTGTGCAAATCTATTAGCAGCTGTTTGTTCAATATCCTCTTCAACAGCCTTTTTTCCAACCTGTTTTTTCTGCATCATGACTTGGTTAGATTTATTAATACTACTCTCTACTGTTTTTTTATTTACTGTATCTTTAAACCGATTTAAATTCTCATTTTTCTGCTTTATTGCATTTTCAGCATATTTTTTTCCTACTTCTCGTTTCATATAACTTTCATCTGCTTCATTTCTTTCCGCTAACTTTTTACCGACAACTTCTTGCTGATTATCATAATTTTCTTTATTAAATTCTATTCGTTCTTCTGAAACTTTTTTACCCATCTCCTGAGCTACCTGCAGTTTTTCTTTATTACTCTTTATCTTCTTCTCTACTCCCTGCTTATTTATTTCATCTTTTTTCTTCTGATTCACCTGCTCGTTTACCTGATTTATCTCTACTTTCTTTCTCCCTACTATCGTCTGCGCCAATTTTTCTGTGTTTTGATTTTTCACATCTGTCTCTATTTTATCTTTGGCTGCACTATCTTCCTCTTCAAACCTTTTTACATATCTATCTCGCACATCCATCTCTGCATATTTCTTGCTAATTGTATTGGCTACATTTCTTTTCAACGCATCTTCTTTTATTTGACTTTCTACTGCCACTTTGGTTACATAATTTTCTTTTGTTTCAGATTGATCCTTAGCATATAAAATTTCACTCTCTAATGATTTCTTTGATAACTCATCCTTAAAGTTTTTACTCTTAAATCCTTCGCCTAGCTTCTGCTCCGCTACTTTCTTTGCTACCCATTCGCTCTTTTCCTGCTGACCTTCAAACTTATTGCTTATTTGATCATTTATTGTTTTTATCCCTAACTCTTTACCTATCTTACTATCTACTAAATCTTCGCTTATTTTACTTTCTACTCCCTGCTTACTTGCTACACTTTCTCTCTGGTTTTCATTATTCTCTTTATCTACAACTACATTCTCTGCATATTTTTTCCCTACTTCTTTTGATACATTTAATCTATTTATCCCTTGCTCTATTTTATCTTCTTGTATCCCTTTTAACACCCCTGTCTCAAATTCTTTCGCTCTTTTTACCGTAATTACTTTATCCTCTGTAGACTTTTGGCTAATCTGAATTTGCTGTAAATTTGATTGGTTAGCATTAGCAATATTGCTTTCTAATAACTTTTTATTTACTGTATCTTTAAACCGATTTAAATTCTCATTTTTCTGCTTTATTG
>CAYQXW010000039.1:0-12325 GCA_964421615.1 uncultured Planctomycetales bacterium | reverse complement strand
AATCTTTCTATATTTAAATCCAAATAATAAATATTTAACTCTTTTTTAACTAAAAAATCAAAAACATTATAAATCAAAAATACCCTTGAAGCATAAACAAACTCTTTTTTCTCAAAACCCAGAGGGTTTTCAATAGTTAACCCTTCAATCTTAAGCCGACCGCCAAAAAATGAAACATCTAAATCTGAAATTTGAATAGCAACACCAAAACGTTTTTCCAGTTCACTTTTCAATAATTTAGATACAAAAGCATTCTTTAAAAACAAAAAAGCACTTATAATAACCAAAAATGTCATTAACCACCAAAAGAACTTTTTCATAGTATTCTATTTTATCATTTTCATTGAATATATCAAGGAATAATCCCAATAAAAACATAAAAGGCAGAGATTGTAAAATCCCTGCCTTTTATGTTTAAAATTACTTTATTTTATTATTTAAAGAAAGTATTCTTCATAATAAAAGAAGCAAAAACTATTGATACCATTGACATTAACTTAATAAGAATATTCAATGATGGTCCAGATGTATCTTTAAAAGGATCTCCTACTGTATCACCTACAACAGCAGCTTTATGCGCAACAGAACCTTTTCCACCATGATGACCTTCTTCTACATATTTTTTAGCATTATCCCAAGCACCACCGGAATTTGCCATCATAACCGCTAAAACAAAACCAGTTACAGTTGCACCCGCCAAAAGACCTGCAGTTGCCGGAACCCCAATCAACACACCAACAACAATCGGAGCAATAATTGCTAAAAGCGCTGGAGCAATCATCTCTTTTTGTGCTGCTACCGTAGCAATATCAACAACCTTTGCATAATCTGGCTTCGCTTTCCCTTCCATTAATCCTGCAATTTCTTTAAATTGACGGCGAACTTCCACAACAATTTTTCCCGCTGCACGACCAACTGCACGCATCGTCATTGAGCAAAAGAAAAATGGCAACATACCACCGATAAACAACCCAACAATAACATTTGGGCTCATCAAAGTTACAGCTGAATTAAAATCAAAACCCGCAGGTGAAAATCTGATAATTTCATCTCTAAATGAAGCAATTAAAGCTAAAGCAGTTAAAGCCGCAGAACCAATTGCAAAACCTTTTCCAGTTGCCGCAGTAGTATTTCCTAAAGAATCCAAAGCATCGGTTCTTTTGCGTACTTCTGGAGGTAAATGTGACATTTCTGCGTTTCCACCTGCATTATCTGCAACCGGACCATAAGCATCTGTCGCTAAAGTTACACCTAATGTAGATAACATACCAACTGCTGAAATAGCAATACCATATAAACCTAAATCTGGATTTTTAGCGCCACCTGCTAAAAAATAACTTGCTAAAATAGCAACACCAACAATAATAACAGGAAAAGCTGTTGACATCATACCTACAGCCATACCTTCAATAATAACTGTAGCTGGACCAGTAACTGCAGAATTAGCAATTCCTTGAGTTGGTTTAAATCCACCTGAAGTATAATATTCGGTCACTAACCCAATTAAAACACCTGCAACTAAACCTGCAAGCACTGCCCAATAAATACCAAGATGATCCGCACCCAAAACATGTTTAATCAAAAAGAAAGCTACCACAGCTACTATAAAAGAGCTAGCAAAAACACCTTTACGCAACGCTGCTAACAAAACTTTTTGTGAAGCATCTTCTTTTGTATTTACAAAAAAAGTTCCAATAACAGAAGCAATAACACCTACTCCTGCCATAACTAGTGGAACAGTAACACCTGGCAAACCTAAACCTGCAGCTACACCTAAAACAGATGTCGCTACAATAGAACCAACATATGATTCATAAAGATCTGCACCCATACCAGCAACGTCACCGACATTATCGCCGACATTATCAGCAATAACTGCTGGATTTCTTGGATCATCTTCAGGAATCCCTGCTTCAACTTTACCGACTAAATCTGCTCCAACATCTGCTGCTTTAGTAAAAATACCGCCACCGACTCTGGCAAAAAGAGCTTGTGAACTTGCGCCCATACCAAAACAAAGCATTGTAGAAGTAATTGCCGCAATTTTATCTACACCCATTGGAGTAGGATGCCCAGCATAATACCAATCTAGAAAATAATACCAGATACTTAAATCTAATAAACCAAGACCAACCACAGTCAATCCCATAACCGCACCGCTGGAAAATGCACAACGCAATCCTGAGTTTAAACTCTTCATTGCCGCCGCTGCTGTACGATTGGACGCTTTTGTGGCTATGGTCATACCAATAAAACCGGATAACCCAGAGAAAAAACCACCGGTTAAAAATGCAAAAGGTACAAACATAACTAAAAACCCTTTAAAAGCAAGAAACAAAAGAATAAAAAACATTACGAAAAAAAATAAAGCTACCCCCATGTACTGTCTTTTTAAATAAGCTTTTGCTCCAGTCCTAACTGCTGCAGCGATTTCTTTCATCTTATCATTACCTTCATCCATCTTTAAAACAACCATGGCAAGATAAAAAGCAAATCCTAAAGCTAGAATAGAACCAATAGGAGCTAACAACAATAAATCGAACGCCATTTCTTTCCTCCTTTTAGGTTTATAAAAATATTATTTATTATACCTCAATCACTTTGTAAATCAACTATTTTTACGAACCCGAATAAATATTAAAGCAATAATTGCAATCAGTAAACTAATCCATTGAGAAATAGATAGCTGTAAAAAAAGATACTGCCCTTCATAAAACCTAAAATTCTCTAAAATAAACCTACCTATTGCGTACATAAACACAAACGATAAAAAAGAAAACCAAGGTTGTCTGCTTTTTTTCTCAATCCAAACTAAAATAAAAAAAATAACTAGACCATGCAACGCAGCATACAACTGGGTAGGCATCACCGGTAAAGAACAAACAGCATCAGGCTTAATTAAACCATCTGCCACTTGCTGAGCAAAAACAGGAGGAATATCTTTGGCAGGAAAACTTATTCCCCACTCTTTAGATATCTTACCATAACAACACCCGTTTAAAAAACAACCCAATCTACCAAAAAAAATCCCTAAAGCTAAAGGAACACTCATTAAATCCGCAACTCTAGCATAAGAAAGCTTATTCTTCCAAACAAACCAGATAAAAACTAAAAAAGCTAAAATAAAACCACCGTAAAAAACTAAACCACCCTCCCAAACCTTAAAAATATCAAACAAATGCCCTCTAAAATACCGCCAATTCAATAAAACATATAAAATTCTCGAACCTAAAACACCAGAAACAATCAGGTAAAAACATAAATCTGATATTTTATTTTCATCAAGTTTTTGCTTTACTGCTCTTCTTTGTGCAAACCATAAAGCCACTAAAAACCCTATAGCTAACATTAAACCATAAGAATAAACAGAAAAAGGACCAAAACTAAAAATTATTCTATGCATATTAGTAAATTAATAACCCCATTATCCCAAAAATTATCATAAGTAATATAGGATGCAGCTTAAACCTTAATAACAACAAAAACGCTAAAACAAAAAGTACAACAGATTTATAATCTAAAAACATTTTTGTATCTAGTATCATACCAACAACGGCTGATATTATCAAGCCAATAAAAATCGGACGTAAAAAAGAAAAAAATTTCTCAAAAAATTTATTTTTTCTATGCTTAAATAGAAAAATTGCCACTAAAAGCATTATTATAAACGATGGTAAGATATTAGCAAAAGTAGCAACCACTGAACCTAAAAAACCACCCACTTTAAAACCGGCATAAGTAGACGCATTTACACCTAATGGACCAGGAGTAACTTGAGATAAACCCAAAATATCTACAAACTCACGTGTACCAATACCAAAACTCGCTACCTCTTCCTTAATTAAAGGAATCATAGCATACCCACCACCAAAACTCAAAACACCAACTTTTGCAAAACTTATCGCTAAATTTAAATAATCCATATTTAAAGAAATGCGTATCCCATTCCAATTAAAACTGCAAAAAAGATTAAATATCCAGATGGTACAGATAAGCCAACTACAGCTAAAGTTATAAATATACTAAACAACAAAGTCATTGTTTTGAATTTTACGGACCTAAAAAGTTTCCAAATTGTGTAAACCAACAAAGCAATAACTGCGGGACGAATTCCTGCAAAAATTTTATGCGCCACTGGATTATCTTTGATATAAATAAAAAACCAACCGACAAGCACTATAGATAAAAACGGAGGCAATATCGTACCTAAACCAGCTACAATTGCTCCACCAATGTTTTTAACTTTATAACCTACATTTGTAGCAACATTTAAAATCATTACCCCGGGCATAGATACAGAAATACCAAAAACATCTAAAAACTCTTCTTTGGTTACCCATTTTCTTTTTTCCACCACAGCATCTTCTATTAAAGGTAACATCGCCAACCCACCGCCTAAAGTAAAACAAGAAACATTAAAAAAAACTTTAAATAATTCCCAATAAATTGACATATAATTTTAAAATAAGTTTTGAAATTTTTTAATTTGCTTAATTACATCGTTACAGGTAACAACACTAGATATAGCACAAACAGAATCTGCTCCAGCAGAAATTACACTTGGCGCATTATCTAAATTAATCCCACCAATTGCAACAATAGGTTTCTTAACTTTCAAACGTACTCCTTTTATCAATTCAACACCCACAGGATAAGCTGCATTTTTTTTAGTTTGCGTTGCAAAAATCGGACCAATTGCAATATAATCAACAGGAAGAGTCAAAGCATCCATTATTTGCTGATAACTATGGGTCGAAATCCCAATAATCTTTTTTCTACCTAAAATTTTACGCGCCACAATAACTGGCAAATCATCCTGGCCCAAATGTACTCCATCAGCATCTACTGCCAAAGCAATATCTAACCTATCATTAATAATTAACTTGGAACGTTTACAAATAGTACGCAATTTTAAAGCTTGTGCAAACATATTTTGAGTATCCAAACACTTTGCTCTATATTGAATAATATTAACGCCCGCTTCCTGAGCATTTCTTACATCAGAAAGATCACCATTCAAGCTTAAACTTGCGTCAGTAATAAAATAATACCCGCTTATTAGATTTTTTTTCATAAAAACCTCTGATTTTAATTTTAGTATTTACGAGCAAAAATAATTTTCAAAAAAAAAAAAAAAAGCTAATGGTTTGAAGCACAATCAGAAAAATTTTACCACCTAAGACAATTTCCTAGTCTGCAAGGTTTTATGCCGAATGAAGTGGCACAACATTTCTATCGTGCCACGAGAATGAGGCATAAACCGTAGCAGACGGGAAAATTTTTCGTGCAAAAACCATTAGCTTTGAAAATTACTATTAAGCGAGTAAATACTAACCGCTATGCATCAAATACCTAAACACACTCAATGTCGCTTTTGCACCTTCCCCTGCAGCAATAATAATCTGCTTCTCCATTACATCGGTAACATCCCCTGCGGCAAAAATGCCTTTGCATGAAGTTTCATTATTACAGTTAACTTTAATCTCACCTGAAGAATTCTTTTCAACAAAATTTATAAAACTGGCGTTAGGAATAAGGCCTGCTTCAATAAAAACCCCATCAACCTCTAATTCTTTTTCTACGCCTGAATCAAGAAACTTAATTCCTTTAACAAATTTTTCCCCATAAATATTTAAAATTTTAGAATTATTTCTTATAAGTACATTACCAGCTAATTTTACCTTCTCCTGCATAATCGCATCACCCGTCAAATCATCAGCCAAATTAATCAAATAAACTTGTTTAGCAATAAGCATCAGCTGCAAAGCAGCATCTAAAGCAGAATTCCCTCCACCAATAATTGCTACAACTTTTTTAGCAAATAATGGACCATCACAAGTAGCACAATATGCTACACCTTTATTTCTAAATTCTTTTTCTCCAGAAACATTCAATTCTTTAGACTTTTTTCCTGAAGCAACAATAATTGTTTTGCCCTGATAACTATTTTTATTAGTTTGAACAATAAAAAAATTTTCTTCCTGCTTCACACTCAAAACTTCTTCTTGCTCATTCAAAACAACATTATACTGTTTAATATGTTCTTCAAATTTACTAGCCAACTCTGGTCCAGAAATAAATTGATATCCCGTATAATTTTCAATATCAGAACTCCAAACCGCCTGACCGCCAATATCTTTAGAAATAATTAAAAAATTGATTTTTTTTCGTGCAGCGTAAATTGCAGCAGTTATTCCAGCAGGACCTGCTCCTATAATAATTAAGTCATACATCTTTTACCCTAAATATTATTTAATCAGCAATAATTGTTTCAATCTTTCCTTATCAAACCCGATAACAATCTGACCATCAACATCTATAACCGGAACTCCCATCTGTTCAGATTTTTGCACCATTTCCTCTGCTTTATGGGTATCCACTGAAACATCGTAATTAATAAACTCTATCTTATTATCCATCAAAAACTGTTTTGCTCTAATACAATAAGGACATGTCGGAGTACTATAAACTATTACTTGCGCCATAATAACCTCCCCTACTTCAAACTTTTTAATAAAAACTACTATTCATTACACGTTATCCCTTAAATGCAAAGGAGTAAGATTAACGATTTCGTGAACATCCATAACAATCATATATTCTGGTTTTGGTAAAAGCTGTTCCGGATGAGAATCATGACCTTTATCACCTTTCAAATTACGAATAATTCTATTAGTTATACGGCTGGTAATTTTATCTTCCCAAATTTTTACTATCGGTGAACTTAATTTATTCACAGCAACTGCATTCGCTTTACCTTTCAAACAAAAACCTTCAAATTTATGCCCATCCACTGCAGAAATACTCATATTTGAATTATCTTTAAGGTTTAAAAAAGTTCCCCGCAAATATAAATCCATAAGATATATACGGCCATCACGACTGATTCGAACAATACCTTTACAGGAATTATGGATACTCCCATCTTTACCAATAGTAGAAACAATCACAAAATCCTGATTTCTAAAAAACGCCACCACTTCTTCTGTTAATTTTTTACGCATTTAAAAATTACTCCACATCAATTGTTTTAGAATTTTTCCAAAGCCCATGAATATTACAATAAGAAGAAGCAAAAATCGTTCCTTTCTTATCAGTCTTAAAACTAAAAATTACTTCTGCTTGAGTAAATATCGTACTTGTATTCGGCCCTTGCGCTGATTCACCATGAGTATTAAATTCGAATTTTCCTAACTGATAAGGAAACTTCTCTCCATCAGCTAAAAAGTAAGCTTCAATATAACGAATATGATGCTCTGTCGTATTCGGATGAGCAATTTCTTTTCCTACGCAAAGTTTGACTTGTACAACTTCACCTTTTTTTATTTTATCCGCTGCTTCAATTACTGGAACATGTTTTTCTTTTTTCCAATCAGCACTTGCAAATAATTCATTAAGTTCGCTCATTTTTTCTCCTTAAACTTTTTCAAACATATCTTTACCTACTCCACATTCTGGACAAACCCAATCTTCTGGAACATCTTTAAATGCTGTTCCAGGTCCAACGCCACTGCCAGAGTCTCCTACTTTAGGATCATAAATATACCCGCAAACTGTACACTTGTATTTATCCATATTTCCTCCCTATAACTAAATTATTAAAACTACCAACCATCCCCACCGCCACCGCCGCCACCACCGCCTGAAGACCCTCCACCGCTACTGCCATCACTAGAACTTGGCGCAGTAGAAGCAGAAGAAATTGCATTTGCAAAACTATCTCCAAAACTGTAAAAAGATCCATTAGACATTGAAGAATAATTATTTCCATTATACCAAACTGGAGAATAATTTTTATCAGAATTAGCTTTTATTTTTTCTAATTCCCCAGCAAACTGCATTGACCACGCCTGCTCAACACCTAAAGCTAATGCATAAGGAAAATATTTTTCGAATAACTGCAAATCTTTACTTTCCATCTGCAACTGATTAAACCTTTCTTTTTCTGCTTTTGATAAATATAATTTAAACCCTTCAATTCTATCCATAATTTTTCTGCCTATCGCTGTAGGAGATTTTAATAAATTATAAAACAAACAGTTCAAAAATATTAATCCTACAACAATTAAAAAAGCTCCAAAAGATAAAGCAGAAACATAAACACTTAAACCAAAAATTTCTCCAATAACAAAAGGCAGAGAAAACAGGGTAAGAAAAACACTTTGCGATAACCAAATCACTTTTGTATTTTTTGTTGTAAAGAAAGTTTTCCAAGTCCTAAAACACTGCATAATTAAAATACTCACCCCAACAGACCAAATCGAAAGCCACAAACTCATAAAAATCGCTACAAATATCCTATCACCCCGCAAAAACAAAATTGTCAAAACTATAAATAAAACTGTTATTATAATACCCGGAATAAACCACTGATAATTATTAAAAAAATACTTTTTCTCAAAACTTCCCCTTAAGCTATTTTTCAGCAAAGCTTTAGCTTTATTAATTACTTCATGATTTTCCTGTTTTAGGATTAAACTCTGAGTTTGATAATTATCAAACAAAGCTTGGGCAATAATTTTTTCTTCCTTATCCAACAAATTTTCTTTAGCAAGATCAGTTATTACTAAAGTATAAATTTTGCCATCTTCCTCTTTTATTTTTATAAACCCCTTAACTGCCATATTAATAATAGCCGCCGTAAAAACTTTATTATCAAACTTCATTTTCAAAATATACCGCATCTGCGCAGGAGACAGCTTATCCGGTGGCCCATAAAGTGGGAACACAGTTCCTTTTTGCGGATCACGACCAAAACGATACCAAACAACTAAATAATAAAATAAAACAATAAAAAAACCTATCCCAGCAACTAAAATATGGATATTATCTTTTACTAAGTATTTTATTTTGCTTTTAAAATCCGGTTCAGGAATAATCCCTTTAGGCCAATTGACAACTACAGTTAACCCTTCATTTACTTTTAAATAACGCGTACTTGAAAAAATAACAGTCCCAGAATTTTCTCTAGAAGCTATATAATCCTGTCCTTTTTCTCCTTTATAACCTGTATATCCTTCATAAGAAAGAACTTCTCCCCTAGGCAGAGTTATTTTTGCCTTTACATTTTCAATAGGAAAAGACCAACCATTACCGGTAACATTCCAATAAAGCTGATCGTAGTTTTTAAAAAATCCTATTTGGCGGTTAGTTATATAAGTTATTTCATACTTATGTTCACCTTCTTCAAGATCGTAATCTTTATTCCCAATATAAATCTTTACTCCATTATACAAATAATTAATGTGATACGGTTCAACATTATCATCTCTATTAACAGAAACCAATTTAAAATCCACATTATATACATGATTATATTTATCTTTATACCGCGTAGGAAAATCACGATAAATTCCATGTTGTATCTGCTCCCTATTGGAATAAACTAATATAGTCTCTTTAACAATTAAAGACCCGTCAAGATTTATTGCAACATCGCTAGAAAAAAACCTTATTTTTTCTTGGCCAAAAGCAGTCGCTATATTTAAATTAGAAACTAATAAAAAAATTATAAGTAATATTTTTTTCATATTTTAAAATTTAATATCTGGACTTGGCCTTTGGGTTGCATATTCAATATCAAAAAAACTCTCTTCTTTAAAATTAAATAAATTTGCTACTATATTACTCGGAAATACCTGCGTAGACACATTATAATCCCGAACAGTTCCATTATAATACCGCCGCGCCATTTGAAGCTGGTCTTCAATTTCACTTAATGATGATTGTAACTGTAAAAAATTCTGATTGGCTTTTAAATCCGGATAATTTTCTGCAACCGCAAAAATATTTTTCAAACTGCGAGAAAGTTCATTTTCATTAGAAATATTTTCTTTTATATCTTTAGATTCTAATAAACTTGTACGTATTTTAGCAATATTCTTTAAAAGTGAACCTTCATATTCCTTATATCCTTGTACAGTATCAACTAATTTCGGAATAAGATCATATCGTCTTTTCAACTGAACATCAATACCGCTTTTTGCTTCTTGCACTAACATTCTATTTTTTATAAGCAGATTGTATTGAATAATAAAGAATATCCCCAAAACCAGAAAAATAATTGCAAATATCATCATTATTCCCTCACACTCTCTAAATTAACGTTTAGCAATTTCTAGTCCAAAATTATAACAGCTCTCTAACTCTTTTTCATCCGGAACATACTTTACAGATTGAGAAGGTGCAATCACATCCATCCCCCCAGTTTTTAACAATATCTCTTCAATTTCTTTTACTGCTCCACCGCTCCAACCGTAAGAACCAAAAACTCCGGCGATTCTTTTTTTAGGTTTAAAACCTTTTACTAATTCTAAAAATCCTGCCATATGCGGAAGCATATCATTATCATGAGTTGAAGAACCGAATAAAAAATATTTTGCATCTAACATTTCTTTTATAATATCTGATTTATCTGACTTATTAATATCATAAATCTGTACACTTACTCCAGAATCAATTAGCCCTTGCGCTATTTTTTGTGCCATCTTCGCAGTCGACCCCCACATGGTTTCATAAACAATAATCGCTTTATTCACAATCTCTTGTTTTCCCCAATTCAAATACGCGCCTACAATTTTCATCGGATCTTTTCTCCAAATCAAACCATGACTTGGTGCAATCATGCTGATAGGAATATTCATCTTCTGCACTTCTTCAATTTTACGTACTACTAATGAACCAAAATGCCATAAAATATTAGCATAATATTTAGCTGCCTCATCCATCAAAATAGATGCATCAACTTCATCAGCAAAACGGCTAGAACTTGCATAATGCTGGCCAAATGCATCATTAGGAAATAACAACTCCTCTTCTGGACAATAAGTAAACATGCTATCCGGCCAATGCAACATCGCTGCTTCTAAAAAAACTAAATTCCTTTTACCTAAATTTATCTTATCGCCGCTTTTTACAATCTGAAAATTAAAATTCACAAAATGATTTTTATATAAACCTTCTTTACATTTCTCAGTACCGAACATTTTAGCATTCGGGCACAACTTCACTAACTCCGGCAAAGCTCCAGAATGATCCTGCTCTACATGGTTAGCAACAATATAATCAATCTTAGAAGGATCAACTATACTTTTAATTCTCTCTAACATTTCTTGAGTAAAATTACGGTGCACACCATCAACCAATGTAATTTTATCATCAACAATTAAATAAGAATTATAAGTTGTTCCCCGTCTTGTAGTATAAGTAAACCCATGAAAATTTCTCACATCCCAATCAATCGCACCTACCCAGTAAATTCCTTTTTTAATCTCCACAGCTTTCATATAATTTCACCCTTCCTTAACAAATTTATCTTTTCCTACTCCACAAATCGGACACACCCAATTATTCGGCAAATCATCGAATGAAGTACCCGGAGCAATACCACTATCCGGATCGCCAACTTCTGGATCATAAACATAACCACAAACAGAACAGCGGTATTTTGAAAAACCGCTTACTACCGGTTTTTCCATTTCACTTTGGATAAATGTCGGAGCAGATTTAGGAGTTGTCCCTCTTTTGACCTGATGATAATAATCATAGGTCATTGTCCGTCCTAATTTCAGGATAGCAGACTCTTCCATCTCTCCTACAAATAAAACATGAGTACCAAAATCAACTTCTTTTGTTACTTTAGCTTCAATAAAACCTAAAGCATAATCAATAACGACAGGACAACCAGAATTTAAAACTTTAAATTTAGTATCTTTAAATTTATCTTCATCGCGTCCGCTTTTAAAACCGAATTTACCGATAAAACTTACCGGAGTATCTTCGCCTAAAATAGAAATGCTAAACCGCTGCGCAGATTTTATATATTCAAACGTTAAATTATTTTTATTAATACTAATTGCTACAGTAATTGGATTACTAGTTATCTGAAAAACTGTATTAGCAATTTGAGCGTTAAATTTTCCGTCTTTACTTGCAGATACAATATACATTCCATAACCGATATTATGCAATACGTTTGGATCCATATTTCCTCCGTAATAATTTGTGAAATAAAGTATTCTAAAAAAATTTTATGTGAATAGGAAATTGCGTTGTTTAAAGACCAACTTCCTTAATAATATTCTTCAAAGTAGCAGCCGAATGTAAAAATGCACTCTTCTCATTTTCATCTAACTCTAATTTCAAAATCTGTTTAACTCCGCTTTTATTGACAACAGCGGGTAAACTTAAATAAACATCATTAACGCCTAAATATCCATCAACTAATGATGATACAGGTAAAACCGCATTCTCATCATTAAGAATAGCTTGAGTAATCCTCACTAAAGCTAATCCGATTCCGTAAGATGTTTCACCTTTTCTCTCA
>CAYQXW010000038.1:0-12347 GCA_964421615.1 uncultured Planctomycetales bacterium | reverse complement strand
GTTGCAGCCGGACAGTTTGGCGTTGTTTACGACCCCGAAAGCAATTTGTGCTTTGGCAGTGGTGAAATAGACTGGCAATAAAGCTTTGCTTTACCCGCCTTTCTTTTTGTTTAGAATGTATTTAAATAGCAAACAGGTATTGCCAAACATGTGTTTATTAGGTATGGGTTTAGCAGGTTTAGTTTTAAGAAGAAGAAAAGCAGCGTAATATTTTACACTAAGTGTAAAAAGGGCGCTACTTTTTGAATTGAGAGCTCTTAAAGAGAAAATGGCGCTTGAACGAATCTTCGTAAGAAGAAAGTGAAAGCGCCTTTTTTTATAAAACCACCTCCACCTTGGAAGTGGTAGAATTTTAAATTTTTTTTAATTTGTTTTGAAACCGTTTTCATAATTTTATTTTATTCACATAATACAAGGGAGAACCAATGAAACAAAATAAAACAATTTTAGCACTTGCTGCATTAATGCTTTGCATGACTTATAAAGCATACGCTACAAATATCACATTACCAGATCCAACAATATCATTAGGTGGAACTGAAACATTAGCTAGCCAATATGATGATTTTTGGGGATATTCTGTACCGCTTACCGATACTTATTTAGGTAACAAAACTTATTTTAACTATGATACAAAAGATGATGTTCTTGTTTACACTGGCGGAAGCACTAAAAATATCAATAAAAACATTATTCCTGGTTTAACTTTAGAAGATCCTCTTGCAGCACCATCTGGAGTGAATGATAATACTTTTTCTGGTATATGGGGAAAAGGTTTGAATCCTAATGGACCAGTTTTAGTAGATTCTGTTTTAGCGTATATGAGATATTATGACAGCAGTGCATCTATTCCGATTATTGCATTTGATATGAATGAACCTAAAAATGTTAATGAAGAAAATTTATTTTTAAACGGGCTCGTAAGTATTTATGATCCGCAAACTCAAACAGTTAAAGCATCTTGGGCATTTGATGGCATTAATAACGGTATAGATGATACACATGCTACTTTTGATCAAGATTCTTACATTAAAGCTTTAGGTACATTAACACTTAACGGAATAAACTTCGAGCATAATAATGGAACCGGCCATTTAGATTTTATGGCATATGCGCCTACCATGGATTTAACTCAATACACAGGCAAGGGATATTACTTTTTAGCTGATTTCAGATTAAGCGATGTGCAGAATGGAGCTGAACAGTTATTTATATCCGGTGGAATTTCAGCATACAAACAACCACCAACAAATACTATTCCAGAACCAGCAACATTAAGTTTATTTGGTTTTGGTTTGCTTGGACTTTTAAAATTTAGAAGAAAATAATTTACCATTTCCACCTTGGAAGTGGTAGAATACGGGGTCAGAGATAGTTGAATTTCTGACCCTAATTTTTGATTTAGTTTTTAAATAAAAAATAAGTAAATATTTTTAAATCTGCGCCGAAAATATAAATAGTCAGCAACAATTCCATTAACAAATAACTCAACATAAAAAGTAAAATGTTTAGTAAGTTAAAATATAAAATCATTACAGAGCCGCATTTAATCGAAAAGATATATAGACTGCGTTATGAGGTCTATGTGGAGGAATTAAAATTTATTTCTCCTCACAAATGCAAAAAAGCAAAAGAAATAGATAAATTTGATTTAACTGCTATGCATATTGGTGCAATTGATGAAACCGGGGAAATTTGCGGATCGGTAAGACTTGTCCCTGATTCAGAATTTGGATTTCCGCTTGAAGAACATTGTTACTATCCTTTAATTGAAAATTATATTGGGTTAAACCGAAAACGTATTGTCGAAATTTCTAGGTTAGTTATATCTAAAAAATACAGATTAAATAATACTAATAATTTTAGCCATCGAAGATTAACTCCATTATTATTTGAAATGTATTCGGTTGCTTACCGTGAAAGTTTAAGATTAGGAATTGCGCATTGGATTGCAGCTATGGAAGAATCTCTTTTTAAGCTTGTCGGATCACAAGGATTTATGTTTAGGCAAATAGGTGAACCTATCGAATATTTCGGCAAAGTTGTCCCATATTTGGGAGATCTTGAAACAATCGCAGATATAGTCAATCCTACACAAAAAATAAACTGCTCCGAATTAATAACTATTTAACCATCAACCACCTCCACCTTGGAAGTGGTAACAAAAAAAATAAAAATATTTAGTTAGATTTTACTTTTTCATTCGTCTATTGTATTGATCTTACCACTTTGGAAGTGGAGGTGGTTTATTAGCTAAATCGGGTGGAATTTGCGTTCGTAATCTAATTCCATTGCATAAGGAAAATCCTGGTAGTGATAAATCTTTACAGGAATATCAACACCCGCATATTTCAATAGCGATTTCTCGAATTTACTTTGAACTTCTGCAGTTAAAGCAATTCCTTTTTTAAGCTGAACTTCCAAAATTTGTTTTTCTTGATTCATTTTAAAATAACCCGTAGTCATAAAAGCAGCTTCGAAATTTTCATATAAACCTTGCTTTATATCTTCAGGATAAACTTCTTGTCCACCGAAATTCATAAACCTATCTTTACGTCCACCAACTGCAACAATTGGAAGATGTAAATCTGGAGTAAATTTTTCTAACCCAAACTTTTTTAATGTCTGAACAAATTCGTTATACGTAAATTTCCATCCACGGTCCATAGAATTATAACGTAGAAGAGGGATAAGCATATGAGGGCTAAGCATAGAAAAAACCAGTTCTTTATATTCAGCTTTCTCCGGTAACGTCTCTAAAAAAATTCGATGCGGGTAATAATGATAAATTTCAGGAGTAGCACGCACATTACCAAATAAAGCTTTACGCAGCTCTGGATTATTCTGTACAGCGCGACGAATATGAATTGTATACTTAGATTCATGGAATAAATTTAAATCCAGTTCTGCAATCCCCATAGTCGCACCAATCAAACGGTCAGAATTAAAATCATCAACATCCAAATTAATCAAGTGTCCCATATAAGACCGGAAAGATTCAGAAAACCAGTCTTCACCAAAAATAAAACTTATCTTTAGCTTTTTCCAATCAAGTTTTTGTTCATTACCTTCTTCAGCAAGTTTTTTTAAAAAATAAGGGTCGCTGACAACAACAGACTGTTCAAACTTATGACAAAATTTTTTCATTAACGCCAATGTCATATCTGAACGCACACTGTTTTCACACAACTTCAAACAAGTATGCACTTTAACTCCCATAGGAATACAATTCACTAAAAAAGTTTCTTTATGGCTAAAATCAAACACATAGTCCATCGCTGTATCTATAGACTGAGAAATATTTTTATAATTCTGGTTAGTATTTATTCCATAAGAAAACACACCAGAAAATCCAGAACTAGACATCGCTAATTTCATATCTTTAATCGTTCCGCCAACGCATAAATCCTCAATCTCAAAAGGAGTGAAAACTTTATGTTTATTCAAAACCGGAACAAAATTTTTATAACTTTCTACATCTTTAATTTGCTGCCAATCAACTTTATGGTCTTGCAGAATCTTTTTATACGCAGGAACTTTCGTCGCAGCACGGCGAAAAGCAGGAATCAAACCTTTTAAACCAAAATCTTCAATCATTTCTGGTTTAACAGTTTTTAAAAGTTTAATCATCTTTTGACGCTTGCGTTTATTCAAATAATCTTTAAATTTACCCATTATTCATCAACCTCTCAAAATTTTTATAAAATATTTTTTCTTTAACTTCATTCGACAAATCTAACCCGTTAATACAATCTACAAAATCTTTCATTGTATGCAGTTTTCCTTCATAAGGCATAGGGAAATCCGTGCCAAAAATAAATTTATCTTCACCAATTCTTTTAACTAAATTTTTATCTAATAACTGTTTAATCTCATAAGGATAACCCGCAGTATCGATATAAACATTAGGATTTTTCTCTGCAACCATAAAAGCATTGTAATGCCACATTGTCCCTAAATGAGTAAGAATAATCTTAAGATCCGGAAACTTTACGGCAACCTCATCTAACAACATTGGATCCGCCTGATCCAAACGTACCAAACTTCCAAATGGAGTAGACCCAACATGAAAAACTACCGGAATATTTAAATCCATCGCTTTTTTGTATATAGGAAACATCCTTTTATCATTCGGATAAAAATTTTGAAGTGGGGGATGAAGCTTTAAACCTTTAAGCCCTAATTTTTTCACTGCTTTTTCTATAATCCCCGCAGGATTCCATTGCAAAGGGTGAATAGGATAAACAGATGCAAAACCAATAAACTTATCTGGATATTTCTGGCACATTTGAGCGACAAATTCATTCGATGAATATAAAACAGGAGCAATACAAGCAAATAAAACTGATTTTTCTATCCCAGATTCCCGCATCTGCGCTAAAACATTTTCCACTGAAAGCATCGCTTTAATCTTATCCATATCTTTACCAATTTCACGTAAAGATGGAACTTTATCTACCATGCTTAAATATTTATCTTTATTCTTTAATAATATCTCAAATTCAATGAGATGTAAATGTGCATTTATTATTTTCATAATAACTCCAAACAAACTTAACCGCCTCCACCTTGGAAGTGGAGGTGGTTAGGGTAGTTAAATTACTTTATTTTCAAAAGGGTTATACAAAGCACAATGCGGAGCATAAGTAACTCCACCTAAATTCAAAATTACTTTTATTGCTTCTAACGCCATCAATACTGACGTTAACCAAACAATAGGAGCAAAAGAAGGAATCTGTCCGTGCATAATCCTATCAACCGCAAATTCAGGATAAAATTTTTCCACTCCAGGAATTTGTTTTAACTGCGCTAACATATGCAACTTTAACCCAGCTAATTCTTCCTGAGAAAGAGAATCAATATCTTTGCCAATTGTCGGAAATTGATAACACTCCTCCAAAGTCGGGGTAGAGTTAGTAAAAGTTCGTACATTCCCAAAAGGAATAGCCCAACCTTCAACCAAAGGAATATTCATTATACGCGCTTGTCGACTAACAAGTAAACAAGGTTTAGCTGAATCAATTGCCAGCAACGCAACTTTTGATCCTCTCAAAATTTCTTCAACATTTGAAGAAGTTACTTCTGTAAATTTAAATAAATTAATTTCAGGATTAATGCTTTTTAAAAATTCTTCGGAAATATCAGTTTTCATTTTCCCAAAAGTTTGTTTAAAAGCAAAAATCTGACGGTTTGCATTCGTCACATCAAATTTATCATTATCAACAATTTTTATATTTCCAATTCCAGATCTAACAAGAATTTCAGCAATAACACCGCCAATTCCACCTAATCCCAATACCGTAACACAGGTATCCTGCAATATCTGCTGTTGTTCTCCAGTAACAACTCCTAAATTTCTGTCGAATAATTTCCAATAATTTTCCGTAAACATAATGCAACCTCCCAATAAGGGATTAAAAATACCACTTTATTTGAAAATAATACAAATTTCGATAGCTCCCGAACTCACTATCGTTCTTATCCCCAGAATAAACTTGAGAACCAACAGATACATCTAAATTCGATTTTAAATTATACTTCAATTCAGGATTAATAAAAAAACTATTTCCTTCATAATCATAAACAAGGTAATGTTCAAACTTAAGAAGAGGAGTTATCTCATAAGTAGTCATTAACCCTATCAAATGTTTATTTAAACTCATTGCTTGCCTAGAATAAACATATGAACTCATAAACTGCATTCGATTCAAAGGTTTTGACGCACCATTATAAAAATATTCCCCTAAAACATACCATTTAGGTGTAATACTATAATCTAATCCTACAGATGTACGAATATATTCATCTTTACTATCAGCTCTTGTATATGTAACTTCTCCGCGTAGCCCAGCTTTAAATAAGTAACCATCAAAAGCTGCTCCAAACACTTCATCTCTATTATTTTCGGCAGCAATTAAAAAAAGATCATAATCTTTTACTTTTTGTAAGTACCTTGCTCCAAAATTCGTACGAGAAGAATTTTTATATGGCGCAACAACTAAATTAAGAGAAGAGGTAGGAGTAAAAAAATATTCAGTATTTAATGCATCAACACCAAATCTTTCATCACGCTCCAAATCTAAAGGACTCTGCGGATTAAATAAATCTAATGGTCCATAAAAACGCATACGCGACCAGTCAATACTTTGTTTTCCCATAATCATCTTAAAATTATCTGTACTATATTTTACAAATAATCGATACATTGAAAGCCGGTGATAATAATGTTTTTCATCTGCGCTTACATAATCTAAATCCCAAAACGCTAAATTCTTTTGATTTTTCTGACGAATAATACTGAAATCAGAAGTATTAGCAAAATCTGTACTAACGATTTCATTATCAAGTATAGCTGTCGTTTCCCATGATTTATCACTTTTGACATTTAGCTGTAATCTTGTTCGGTTCAGATTTAAAAACGCTGATTCCCGGCTATCCGAAGTTTTAGTAGAATAAAAAAGGTCTTTGACGTATCCCATAAGAGAATACACATCATTTTTTAAATCAAAATTTGGTTTCTCTGCGGCAAATACATTAGAAACAAACAAAACACTCAAAACTAAAACTAATATTCTTTTTTTCATTCAATAACTCCATCTCGCATATGATAAACTTTATCCGCCATATCCATAACTAATTTGTCATGAGTAGAGAAGATAAACGTCATCTGTTTTTCTCTATTTAACTGGCGCATTAAATTCAATAGCAGTACCGCATTATCTGAATCTAAATTCGCCGTTGGTTCATCTGCCAATATAACATCAGGTTTTGAAGCAATTGCACGCGCAACAGCAACACGTTGCTGCTGTCCGCCACATAAAAAATTCACTCTTTTATTTTTTTCTTTTATTAAACCAACTATATCTAAAAATTCAGCAGCGCGAACTCGGCGAGTAAATTTATCTAATCCTTGAAGCTGCATAATAAATTCAACATTTTCTAACACAGTAAGAGAAGGAATAAGATTATAAGCCTGAAAAACGAATCCAATTCTTTTAAGCCTAAAATCTGATAAATCAGATTGATTTATTTTAGTAATATCGCTTCCTTCAAATAAAATTTGTCCATTATCCGGCTTATCTAAAGCTCCAATCAAATTCAGTAAAGTAGTTTTACCAGAACCAGAAGGACCAGCAATAGAAATAAAAGATCCTTTTTCAACTATTAAATCAACGCCTCGCAAAGCATTGGTAATAATTCCATTAACTTTATACTGTTTAAAAACTCTGTTTATTTCAATTAGTGCCATAGTTTTTATGATTTTAGTGCTTCAATTGGTTTTAATTTAGCAGCACGTTTTGCTGGATAAACTGAAGCCAATAAACTTACAATCAATACAATTACATCCCAAATTATAATATATTCCATAAATACTCTTGGATAAATTACAGAACCAGTATAATAAGATTCCAAAGCATTAGAAAAATACGACAAATTAATTCCCACTTTACCGAAATAATTTGCAAGATTAATTCCCAAAACAGTGCCCATAATTATTCCAATTAAACCTAGGAAAAAAGATTCCCAAGCCACCATTTTAGTAATTAGTTTCGGTTTCATTCCAACTGCTAGCATTATACCGAATTCTTTTACTCTTTCTAAAACAGCCATCAACATTGTATTTAAAATTCCCGCAGCAACTACAATTAAAACTACAAACAAAATTACATTACTAAAAGCTTTATCGAACTCCATCCATTGCTTAGTAATAGGAGAGATTTCCTGCCAATTTAAAATTTCATATTTTTTTAAATTAAATTTACTCTTCAACAATTTAGTAACACTATCAATAGCAAAAACCGAATCAGTTTTTAAAACATATTCTGAAACACTTTTATCTAAAACTAATAAATCCTGCGCTGATTTCAAATCAATTAAAACTAATGAACGGTCGATTTCTTCAGCTCCGGTTTTTAAAATACCACAAACTCGGTATGCACCAGAAGCCATGCTGCCGTCAGCACCTTGCGACATTAAAACAACTTTATCTTTTAATTTAACATTTAAAATTTGTGCAAGATCAGAGCCAATTACAATTTCATTTTTTTCACCAGTTAAAAAATAACCTTTTTTTACTTTTTTATATAATTTAGAAACTAATTTTTCTTTCTCTGAATCTACACCTAATATTAAAACACCAGAAGAACCTTCGGTAGAACTAACTAACGCATAATTTTTTACTCGCTGGGAATAAAAGGGGATTATATTTTTATTACTATTGAGAACTTCTTCAATTTCCTGAGGATTATTAATACTCAAATCTAAACTAAGTTTCTTCTGAAAATCTTTAACGTGAATTTGAACATGGCCGCTCATTAAATCTGTATAATTCTCAATCATCTGAGAATCTGCACCATCAATAAAAGAACGGATAAATATAAGAGAACAAACACCCATAGCAATACCGAAAATAGTAATCAACGAACGATATTGGTTTCTCCAAACATTACGCCAAGCGATTTTAAGAATTGTTAACATTTTTATTTTAAATTATTTAAGGCAAAAACATTCTCATCAATAGGCTGATCATAAACGATATTGATAACTTCTATCACAGTAATATTACTTTCTTTCAGCATAGAAGTCATAGTCCATAAAGTCGGAATAATGCGATCAGACATTTGTTTAATATTTGAATATTGCAACACTTTAATTAATTTTCCTTCTTCATTATAAAATTCTTGCTTCAAAGGAACACAATCGTTCTTTCTGATAGAATAAAGGATTTTTCCCCAAGTAACAGCAGCATCCGGTTTAGGAGTAAGTTTAATAATATACGCTTCTCCAAATTCAGTGGTTTCATTATTTATAATATCGTGAGTATAATCATTTACGACACTGCTTTCTTTTACTAAATCATCATTAGAAAATTCGCTGCCCATCCAGGATTGAAACATCATAGAGGGGGGAATTTTTATGGTACGTTCAACACTAGGCAGATAATTCCACATATTATTATCAATACGTAAAGTTTTAATTCCAGCTTCTTTAGCAGGAGAGGTTATATGAATAAAAGTCTTATCCCGATCTTGGCTATAAGCAGTTAATTCTAAAACACGCTGCCAATTAGAAGTTTTAACTGTCATTTTGTATGTCCCAACAGAAGTATTACCTCGCATTAAATCATCAGCTTTTTTTACGATATCTTTAGGAGTTAATTCTACTTGCACAACATCAGGAATAACCGGTTGCTCTAAAGAGGTAGTATTAGTTACAAGAACTGTAGAATTACTAACCATTGCATCTTGAGCATAGGAGAGAGCTTGCAGTTTGAAGCAAGTGAAACCCAAAATGATCCAGCAAAACATTTTTTTTGCTTTCATGTTTGTATTATATCCTTTGAAATTTTTTTGGTCAAGAAAAATTGGCTAACTTTAATCAAGACAAAGCTTTGTACTTGCACTATACCTTGACACAAATATCTTTCCATGATAATTTATAACCAAGAGGAAAATTATGCATAAAGAAATAATCGGCAAAACTCTATTTAACTTTAATAAAGCGAATACACCTGAACTTCTCGAGGAAGTTTTCCGTTTAAGATATAAAGTGTACTGCTTTGAATGTAATTTTTTAAACCCAGCAGACTATCCACAAGAAAAAGAAAAAGATAAATACGATCCAAGTTCGGTACATTTTTATGCTTCAGATGATCTTGGTATAATTGGAACAGCAAGAATAATTTTAGATTCCAAAGAAGGATTTCCGCTTGAATCTCATTGTAAAAATAATTTATCCATTGATAAAAAATTATTACCTGATCCAAAAAAAACTGCTGAGATATCACGATTAGTAATAAGCAAAGAATATCGTAAAAGAAAAGAAGACGGCAATTATTATAGCCCTGATTATAAAGATACACCTGATCCTAATAACGAACAAGAACAACTCAAACGTTTAAAGCCTATGGCTTTCGGACTCTACCGAGAACTATACCAAGAGTGCAAAAGAAGAAATATTACACACTTATACGCTTTAATGGAAAAATCGCTTTTCTTCCTTTTACATTTACATGGATTCACCTTTAAACCCATAGGTGAAGAAATTGATGTCTATGGTCCAGTAAAACCTTATTTAGGTGCAATAGAAGAAATAGAAAAAAATGTTCAAAGTAAATACCCAAACTTATTTAATTACCTTATAGCCGGCTTAGAACCTGAATTCCAACCAAAGAGAATATAAAATGGCTTATTCGCCAATTTATCAAGAATTCATAAAAACTTATAAAAAAAATCAAAATAAAACTGCTATTTGTTATTTTGAAAATGAACAGATATTATCATTAACTTATTCAGATTTGCATGAGAAAAGTTTAAAGATTGCAAACTTACTCCAGGAAATTGGCATAAAAAACCAAGAAAAAGTAGCAATACTTTTAGGAAATCAGTGGTATTGGCCTGTAAGCTTTTTAGCTATTCAATATATTAGTGCTGTTTGCGTCCCAATAGACATAAAATCTCCTGTTGCAGAAATAAAAAAACTTGTTGAATTTGCCTCTGCTAAACTTATAATCTGCAATAATAAATTGTACCATTCAATTAAAGATACTTTTCAAAATCACCAATTTATAATAATTGACCAACTTGATTTTAATACTCTTAAATTACCGCCAATTATTGAAGACAAACAATCAAATCTCGACGATATAACAGCAATGTTTTACACATCCGGGACTTTAGAATCTTCTAAAGGCGTTTTATTAACAAACAAAAATTTACTAAGTAATTTTGATTCTATTAAAAATTTAGGATTAACCAGTGAAAAAGATAATTTTATTTCATTGTTGCCATTACACCATACTTATTCTTTTATGGTTACATGTTTACTTCCTTTATTGCAGGGAGGGCAGATTAGTTATGCAAAAGGATTAGCTTCAGAAGAATTAATAGAATGTTTAACTAAAAATAAAGTTTCAGTTTTTACTGGTGTGCCACAATTATTCATATTGCTTCATAAAAGCATCAGCGAAAAAATTAATAACCGGTTTTTCTTAAATAAACTTTTAATTAATTTTTTAATAGAATTCTCTTGGGGAACAAGAAAACTTACTAAATTTAATTTATCTAAAATTCTATTAAACAAACTACACCAAAAATTTGGGCCAGATTTAAAATATATGGTAAGCGGGGGAGCAGCTTTAAACGAAAAAATCATAAAAGATTTTTATAAATGGGGATTTACTATTCTTCAAGGATACGGATTGACAGAAACTTCGCCAGTTGTAACTTTTAATACTCCAAAAAAATTTAATTTTAAATCTGCAGGATACGCTGTTACTAATGTGAATATCAAGATCATCAACCCTGATAAACTTAATCGTGGCCAAATAGCAATTCGAGGCAATAATGTCATGGCTGGATATTACAACATGCCTCATGAAACTGCTAATGTCCTTAAAAACGGTTGGCTTTTAACTTCAGATATTGGATACATAGATAAAAATGGATTTTTATTTATTATCGGAAGGAAAGATGAACTCATAGTTTTGACTAATGGAGAAAAAGTTAATCCTGAAGAATTAGAGAAAACTTATATAAAGTCAGAATACATTAAAGAAATATGTATTTTTTCTTTAGATGAGAAATCAAAATTAAGAGAAGGTAGCAAATTAATGGCAATCATTGTTGCTGATGAAGACCATTTTAAAGCACAAAATCAAGCGAATATAGAAGAAAAAATCAAATGGGAATTAGAAAATATTTCACAGCAGCTTAACGTTTACAGAAGAATTTCTGGTTATTATATTACGACAGATAGTTTACCAAAAACTGCTTTAGGTAAACTTAAAAGATATCAAATCAAAGAAACATATTTAAAAAAGATTTCTAATCTTGAAACTGAACCGTCTGAGAAATCAATTACAGATGAAGATCAAATAATTTTATCTAATAAAGCTACACAGCAAATAATTGAATATATATCTAAACGCACTAATAAAAAAGTCGGGTTGAATGACCATTTTGAATTAGATCTTGGTTTAGATTCTTTAAGCCGGATTGAAATTCTCATGGATATACAAAAAATGCTGGGAATAGAAGTAAGCGATGAATTAGCAATGGATTTATTTTATACTTCTACCATTAAGGGAATGCTCAAAAAAATGCAACCCTTATTGCCAAAAGAATTAAGCGATATTCTAACCGAAAAATTTGACTGGAAGATAAACCTTAACCAAACGGTCCCAATAGAAATAAAAAATTTTGTAAAATTAAATTTCAATATTATTGAAAAACTGGCAAATTTTGTTTTACTAGGATTTTTCTTTACATGTTTTAGAATACTTTTTTTATTAAAGGTAACCGGTAAATCAAATTTACCCAAAACTGGACCATGCATTATTTATGCTA